>NZ_JAUBTQ010000028.1:0-107374 GCF_036702515.1 Microcoleus sp. BROC3 | reverse complement strand
TTATTCATCTTTTTATTCACGAGCGAGTATTGCATATAATTGTATCATAGTCTTGATAATCATTTAGGATTGCTATATAATGTCTTAATGGTAAGCGATCTCGTTCAAAAAAGGGCGTTTCCTATATTCTGGACGCTGCTAGATAAACAAGGGGCTTCAAATCTCGCCGAACAGCAACAAGTATTGCGTCCGGTAATTCGGCTCTTGAAAAGATATAAATTAGCGCTCGTAGGCGATCGCTAATTTCACAGCATAGAGCTGGCGCAATGGTTACACCGTCAGCGTTTAAGTTTTGTCCTCCGTCAAAAATGCGTAAGGATTCAGGTGGTGAGTATTGACAAGTGTGAGACTGGAAAGTAGAATATAGCAATTATGAAAAAAAACCTGCCTCCCAAACTCAACAGTGAAACCTTAAAACAGTTGGCGACAGAGAAACTGGTAGAGATAATCGTGGAGCAGGCGAGGGCTATAGAGCAGTTAAAATCCCGAGTAATAGAACTAGAACAGGAAATAGAGAAACTTAAAATCAGCAGAGATTTAGACAGCACAACATCATCAAAGCCACCATCGTCCGACCTCCTCAAAAAAAGCGAGAAAAAACTAGAAGCTCAAACAGAGGAAAGGGAGACACCAAAACGGAAACCAGGAGGACAACCAGGGCATCCGGGAAAAACGAGGAAGGGGTTTGGTCGGGTAGATAGATTAGAGATATTACGACCGCAAGTGTGTAGGTGTTGTGGTCAAAGCGAATTCAGTGGCGAACCTATCAAAATAGAGAGAGAGCAAGTTGCTCAGTTAGTAGAGAGTCCAATAGAAATAGTAGAATATCAAAGATATACGTGTATTTGCAGCGAGTGTGGGGAAACACAAACAGCAGACTGGTCGCCAGAAATAGTACCGGGACAAGATATCGGAATCAGACTGCAAGCTTTTTTGGGATGGATAAATAATTACGGGCATTTATCCTACGAAAAACAACAAGAACTGTTGTGGGAACTGGGAAAAATAGAAATAGGAGTGGGAACTTTAGTAGCCACGAATGAAAGAATAGATGGTGCCGTGGCTCAAAGTATTGACCGGCTCTCATAGTGGGTCAAACAAACCCAGCCCAATATCCATGCGGATGAAACGCCATGGGCAGTCAAAGGGGTAAAAGAATGGTTATGGATTTTTGCCAATACCGACTTCGCTTTATTTCATGCTGCTGATACTCGTTCTCGCTCCGAATTAGAAGTAATTCTGGGTGCAAGCTATACAGGTGTCCTCAGTTCGGATGACTATAGCGTTTATAATGGTTATTCAGTCAGAGCACAACAGAAATGTCTGGCGCATTTACGCCGTCATTTCAAAAAGCTGAGCAAGTTACCAGGTTTACATAATCAGGAGATTGGCGTCAAATTTATCGATTTGATTGATGAAGGCTTTCATAACTACGCTTTATACCAAAAAACTCTCTTGATTGACGAGTTCTGGAGTTGGGCATCAGAGTTTAAATTAAAAATTGAATCTGCACTCTTAACTTGGTTTGAGCGAGCCGGAGCCCAAGCAAGTAAACTGTTACGTTCCTTGCTCCATAAAGGCGCTCAATGGTGGTATTTTCTAAATCATCCAGAGATTCCACCAGATAATAATTTAGCCGAACGAACGTTACGTTTAGCCGTTACAAAAAGAAAAGTTAGTGGCGGCTCCCGTTCAATGTCACGGTTCCAAGATACTGCCAATTTATTGACAGTTATACAAACTTGCCGTCGTCAAAGACGTTCAGTCATTGAGTTTTTTGAGCAAGCTATCAAAGCGAGGGTTAATCCTGCTGTGCAGACCCCATCTTTAATACCCCTGGTTTCGACCTGAATCCTTACAAAAAAACCAACTTGGGGTCCCACTATCTCTATCCATTGTTTTCTCAGGTGCCCTTCTATTGTTTCCAGGCTCTCTAATGCCTCGGGGGGAGTGTTTCTGTATAAAATTTTGGCGATTTCAGCAGTACGAAGCTCGTAAACGTGCTCGGGTAGTCAGGCGTCATTTTGATTCCCTCAAAATTATTTATTGACTATTGTAACTCTTGAGACACTCTATTCTCCAATTGCTATAAAATGGCTGATTGACTCTAAAACATATTTTTGGAGGAAGCTAAGTGTTGGCTTTTCCCAAAAGCAGCGCATTTTATCATACTTTTGTATACTTGCAAAATCGGGATGCTCCCCATTCCGCGAAAAAACAAGTTAAGTTCATAGTGGCTGACCTACTTAGTAGACTTAGCACTAATTCTAACTTGCTCAATTGATGGGTTTGATGTCTTGTATTCGATTAAGTTGCTGCGCTGTCCCAGCAAGCGGCGCTGGTGAAACTGAATCTGACCTTGCAACTGGGGAAATCTCCCGATCGCGCAAGATATAGCATAAAGCGCAGCATCCTTGGCTGGCAAATTGCGTTGCTGCATCTGGCGGTAAATTCGGTAAGTAAGTACCGGGTAGCCGGCCAGCAACCACAGGCTCCACCCGTGGGTGAACCAGGCTGTACCCAATGCTAGCACTGGCAAAACGAATCCCCAGAACCAGATGCGGAGCGTGTCTTTGACCCAGTGGCGTTCCGGGGTGTTGCCGTGCAGCCAGGAACCTTCGGCGTAGGCGTGACCGGCTCTTTGAGAGCGCTTCCACCACTGGTCAAAACCTGTCATTTGGGCGTCGTGCAGGGTCATTTCTGCATCTAAACGCTCGATTTTCCACCCGTTTTGTCGCAGCCGCACGCAGAGTTCCGGTTCTTCGCCGGCAATGAGGGCGGGGTTGAAACCGCCGACTTGCTCCAATGCTTTGACTCGCATCATGGAGTCGCCTCCGCAAGCTTTGGCTTCGCCGACAGGCGTGTCCCATTCGATGTCGCACAGTCGGTTGTATGCTGTGGCGTTGGGAAATTTTTCGCGTCGGCGCCCGCACACTACGGCTACGTCGGGTTTGGCGGCGAGTTCTTCCTGGGCTCTATCGAGCCAGCCGTCAACTATTTCGCAGTCGCCGTCTACAAATTGGACAAATTCAATGTCGGGAGCTAATTGGAGCAAGCGGGCAAAGCCTTCATTTCTGGCGCGCGCTGCGGTAAAAGGTGTAGATAGGTCGAGTTCTACTGTATCCGCTCCGATCGATCGGGCTAATTCCAAACTACCGTCTGTTGAGCCAGAATCGACATAAACCACCAGAGCTACTTGGACTATCGCTGATAGCAAGCACGCTCGGAGGCGATCGCCTTCATTGCGTCCGATCGCCACCAATCCAACTTTGTGCAATTGAGACATAATCAATGCTATCTAATAATTTAAGTATTTTTGTCTTGATTTTTTTTGGTTGCAATCATCTTCGCCGGAATGCCAACGGCAGTTTGACCTGCAGGAATGTCTGATAAAACTACGGCGTTTGCTCCGATATTTACGTCGTCTCCCAGGTGTACTTTTCCGAGGATTTTTGCACCAGCGCCGACGTTAACCCGATCGCCCAATTGAGGAGATTCTAGCGGCTTGTCCAAGTAGCGATTTCCCAGGGTTACGCCTTGGCGGATAATGCAGTCGTCGCCGATCGTGCAATATCCGTGAATAATAATAGCACCTTGATGTTCGATCACCACGCGGCGACCGAGCTTTACAGTGTAAGGCAAATCTATGCCGTAGGTGTTGCGAACTTTTCGGTATAGCGATCTGTAAAGAATGCTCAAAGGAGCGCGAAGTAATTTCGGTTCAACTTGCATTCTCCACACACCAAAGCGCTGAACAGCTACCGCCCTAAATCCCGGCTTCGTCCAATCGCGACCGTGAGCGATCCAATCTTCTTGAATCTGTTGCCACAATCCTAGTGCAGGAGCTTCTACTTGATTTTCACTTATTAAGTCCGTCTGCGTTACCATAAGCTTTACTCAACACTCTGTCTGGTTTTATCTGTTTGTTGATACCAACAATAATCTGCTGTTTTTGAGATTTTCAATGTCGGATGCACCGAGTTTATTTTATGAGGAATACCCAGCTTTTTGCTCTTTCAGGGAATGATTTACTGGCCGTATTTAACACGGTTGAGCGAGCTGAGACTTGTTTGCAAAAATCCTTTAAAAAATTTTCGATTCTTCTATCGAACCTCCTTTGAAAAATACACTATTGAGCAAGAAATCCTGGAGGTAGTTTGGCGGGTCGTTGTCTGGCTTGCCTTGTACGGCGCGGCGCACCCGGAACGCAGCAAAACCCGAAGCCCAGCAGAGATCGGTTAAGGCGGCGTAGAGAAAGCCATAGTTTTTGATAAAGTAGCGCCGCCGAGAATCAAACCAATACTGGGGCATTCGCTTGCGGGCGGCTTTGGTGTCGGTGACGCCCGAGCTTTGACCGACTAAGTGGACAACGCGACTTTCAGGTACATACCAGCAACTCCAGCCAGCTTTGTTTGCTTGCAGGCAAAAGTCCATTTCTTCGCAGTACATGAAATAAGCTTCATCCATCAAGCCAACCTGTTCAAATACTTCGCGGCGGACGATCATGCTGGCTCCAGCCACCCAATCAGTTTGGCAGATTTCTTGAGAAATCGGAGGGACGGCGACCCTGTTTTTCAATAACTTCGACACAGGGCCAAGACGCCAGCCGAAATCGAGTTCGGTCAAAATGTTGTGAAACCGAAAAGCTGACTCTTGGGGCGTGCCGTCGGGGTTCTCTAAACGGCTGCCGGCGATTCCTGCTTCGGGATGAGAGTCCATGAAATCGACAAGAGCTTTCAATGCGCCGGGGCGAACTACAGTGTCTGGGTTGAGCAGCAGGAAGTAAGGGGGGGGATCGGCCGATTGCAGTACGGGACGGATCAAGGCATTGTTGCCGAAGGCGAAGCCGCCGTTGCGGTCTAGGGGCACGAAGGATGCCCATTCGCTCCAGCCTTCTGCGGCGATGGCTGCGGCAATGTCTGCGACTGAGGTATCGCCTGAAGCGTTGTCGGCAATTGCAACGCGGGTATTTGGGAGCGAGCTAATTTCGCCTACTAGAGAGTGCAAGCAGTCGATTGTCAGGCGGGGCGTCCTGTAATTAACAATGACTACGAGTAAGGAGTACGGCTGACTAGACGCACTTGCATTGGACATAAGGGCAATACTCTTTATGAACTTTTTTAGCTCAGCTTGTGGTTTTTGACAAGTCTAGGGCGATCGCTATTTTTATCTCCACCTCCTACTGTAGCACCAGTCAAGGGACGTGCAGTAGATTTTGCAGTGGAGCATCAAAATTTTCGGCACGGACTGGAACACCCTGCCACCAACCGAACCCTCAACAAGATACAAAAACTAAAATTGAAAGTTGCACTCCCCAAAGCCACGAGCTAAATTCAAACTTTGGATGACTGCAACATCTTCAATAAAAGCTGCCACCGCGAACGGTGCATTTCTTGGTGCGTCATGCTGTGAGCCTGCTGGAGAGATGCCTTGCCCATACTTTGAAGCTGAGGCAAGTTTTGCCCCGACCCTTCGATCGAATCTGCTAAGGCTAAAGGGTCGTTAGAATTAACAATTACACCAGTTTTATGGTTGTGGATGCAGTCGCGCAGTCCGTCTGTGTTACTTGCGAGTATCGGTACTGCTTGGGAATAAGCATTGTAAACAATCCGGGGCTGCTCCTATGAAAGACTGGGAACTACAATAGCGTGATATTATTGCAGCAACCGAAAGAATTCTTTTCCGTAAGCAACCGTTCCAAAAATTTGGATGTTAACCGATTTTTGCAGTTGATTCCTAAGTCTTTTGCATTCGCTTAACAGTTTGCCATGGCCGAGTATATCGAGATTGACAGCAATGTTTTTCTGGTTCAAAATTTTCATTGCTTCTAATAGAACTAACACACCTTTACTGGACTCCACTCTGCCAGCAAATAGAAGTTTCAGTTTTTGGGTTGATGGGGATAGCTTTTTGTGTCATATTTCCTCTGCATCGGCTTCAGAAATGATATTTTCTTCATCTATCCAAGAAGCGTGGATGACGTGACCTCGTTCTTGTCGCTTTGTCAGTAAACTCTGCTGGTATTGCGATTGTGTGAAGATTGTCAGGTTAGCATTATTTACGCACCAGCGATTCACTATTTCCGATACCTAAGCGATGATTCTGTCTTTTATTTTTATGGTTGTGCCTGGTTCCAGACGCCACGGTGCGGACTCGACTACGAGTACGTAGAATTTGCCCTGAATCTGGGCTATTGGTGTCACTAACTACCCCATAGGAATGGGCCAGCCTGCTACGCAACTATGTAAGTAGCTAGACAAAATTAATTACATAGTTTTTTCCAAATTCTTTCAGGATTTTTTCCACAGATGTAACAAAAGTTCCCCAACTCTTGTAAGCAGATATCTCAATCCATTCATACTTAATAAACCGCCATTAAATTTTAATTAAATTTAATTCAGGTGAGTAAGAAGGCAACTCAACAAGAGTAATATTACGTTGTTTCCACTCTTCAATTTTGTCAACAATAGCATCACTGGTATGAATAGAAGCTTGATCTGTGACAATCACCGTTGGCTTATCTACTGTGGGAAAAAAAGCATCAATACAGGCAATAACCACATCTGAATTAATACTTTGAGAGGAAATGTAATTTTCAAGATGGTTATTTCGATTCATGATTCCTAGTACATTCATTCGCTGACTACGACGCCTAGGAATTGTTAAATATTCTCCGATTTCCTGCCAGCCATAGGGGACACAAGAAATCAAACAAAATCCTGTTTCATCCAAGTAATAGAAATCAATTTTACCCCGATCATCCAATTGCTTTAATTCTTCTAATTGCGCTTTTTTCTCTTGAAATTCCTGGGTTTGAGGCTTGACGGCAACTCCTTTACGAAGGAGATGCAAACTCATGTTTAGATTTTTTAGTATTCTTTGATTTTTTTTTGTACTGGGAGTTATGCCCAGGTTTATTGAAGTTTTTGGCTAACATTTTTTAATTGCCTTGGTTGTTGTTTAGCCCACTCTTTTATTTAGGCTTTCTGCGAACAGTAAAATAGTGGCTTAGAAACTCTTCCTGGTTTATTATAAAGTCCGATCATTCCCTCTAATTCCCACCGATCGAACCAGTTATATAGGGTGTTATAACTTATTTGAAAAATATTCATTAACTCTCCTTTTTTTAATCTTTGCGAAACTAATATGAGGCAATGTGCACGCGTGACGTACCTGATGATGTCGGCTTTGGCGATGAATTCGATTCGAGCCATTTAGACGAAAGAGGACTTATTTCCCCGATAAACATCATAGGAAATTATAATTAACTCATAATTTTGCCTGGAATATCATTCTACTATG
This sequence comes from Microcoleus sp. BROC3, assembly GCF_036702515.1. Lineage (NCBI taxonomy): Bacteria > Bacillati > Cyanobacteriota > Cyanophyceae > Oscillatoriales > Microcoleaceae > Microcoleus > Microcoleus sp. BROC3. The sequence goes on along the minus strand of NZ_JAUBTQ010000028.1, from coordinate 100,072 downwards.
TATTTGTGTAATTAATTTTGTCTAACTACTTACAATATCTGCTTTGCCGATCGCACCCCAAAGTTTAGCAACTGTCGCAGGCAGCGTCAATATTGCCTCGGGGTAGCTGTTTGGGGAGGGAAGGTCGATGAATTCAACGTTAGAAAACGATGGTTCGCGGGTGACGACAATTGCATTTCCTGGGGATGTTTCTTGTTGGCAGGGAGTTGCTAAGGTAAAGTTTTTAAGATACCTAAAGTGTTCCGTTAGGTCTTTTGCTCACAGCGGATCGAGATACCTGTCACCTGTTTCATCGCAGGTGGAGCTGACGTTAACGACCATCAAATAATGCTTGGTAATAGGTTCGAGAAACTCTAAATTCTGTGTTTTTCCTAGTCTGAGTTGTTTGAATTAACTTGCATACGTGACATCCTATTTATTAATTAAACGCTAGTCTATAATGAACTATAAATTGTCTGGCTCCAAAATTTGTGCGAGCGCTCGCGCTGTCTGCCGTTCATTTATGTGGTATTAACTAAATTTATCTAGATTTTTGTCGCATAATTTACAAATCTTAAAGTTTATATTGCCTGTAGGCTTGACTTGCGGCTCGGTGCAGCAGCGAATGCCGGTAAACTAACCCATTCATGTCGTCGGAATAGCCACCGCCAATCACGCAGGCAACGGGATAGCCGCCAGCCAAACACGCAGTCAAAACTTGCATTTCCCGGCGAAATAACCCCGTATCAGTTAAAGCTAATTTTCCCAGTTTGTCGCCGTGATGAGGGTCTACTCCGGCATCGTACAAAACTAAATCAGGCTTGACATTTGAAAGCAAATATGGTAAAAATTTATCCAAGGTTTGTAAATATTCGTCGTCCTCCATACCGACAGGCAAAGGTACATCTAAATCGCCCTTTTGTTTAGTGCCGGGAAAATTGACTTCGCAGTGCATCGAGAAAGTAAAAACGCTGCTGTCATCTTGGAAAATTACTGCGGTTCCATCTCCTTGATGCACGTCTAAATCGACAATTAAAACTTTGCGAACTAAACCCAATTGTTGGAGGACGCGGGAGGCGATCGCCAAATCATTAAAAATACAAAAACCAGACCCAAAAGCAGGGAAGGCGTGATGAGTTCCGCCTGCAGTATTGCAAGCCAAACCGCACTCTAAAGCGAGCTTTGCAGTTAGTACCGTCCCTGCAACAGCAGTGCAAGTGCGGTTAGCAAGGGCCCGACTCCAAGGCAGACCAATTCGCCTCAGAGCTTTGTTCTCAAGCGTGCCGTTGCAGTAAGCTTGAACGTAGCGTTCGTCGTGGACTGATTCAATCCATTCTTGAGGGGGAAGTTCGGGAGCGTGAAATTGCGATTTATCTGCTACCCCGTCCGCCAGCAGCATCTGGTAAAGCATCCGGAACTTTGCCATAGGGAAGCGGTGATCCGGCGGCAGGGGTGCAACGTAATTTTCGTGGTAGATAATTGGTAAGTCCATTAAAATTATTGTATAACGAATGAATCTTCCATTGAAAGCCTGCAATTTCAAATTTAAATTCGCTGGAGAACCTGTATATGCAACAACTAAAAACAGTCTGGCAGTCCGGCAGCGCCGACCCCGAAAATGCTGACAATCTCGATAATATCAGTCAGTGGTGGAGAAACCTCAACGGCAAAGAAATTAGCTGGGTAGAGCGACTGATTCCGCAAATCGGCGGTCTGAGCGAAATTCACTGGCACCCCCAGCGTTTTGACGAAACATTTGTGATAGTCAATCCCCAAATTCGTGAGGATACTCTCTATTGGTACAAACGCGGTTCTCCTGTCCAACGTCACAACACTGTTCAAAAATTAGAACTAGACAACTTGCAACAGCACTTGTACATCTATCCTCAGTTGGAATCGGAACTTGTAATTCGCATAGGAAGTACCCAAGTAAAATATCAAACACTTGAATTAAACAATCCAGAAATCGCTTTAGGAGAAGATAATATGCTTCTGCTGTGGGACGCTGACCAAGAACTAGAAATTAAAATTAACTTCAGCACTGAAAATATTGCTAAGCTTAAGGAATTGCTGGGTTAGAAAATATTGGAAAAAGAGTTGAGACGGCAGGCTTTGGGTGCGGGATGAGCGATCTATACTCTTAGTTACCTATAAAGATCTTAAGACTTATGCGCGGGTGCGTCAAAACCAGATTTTTTTCACGAAAAGACGCGTTGCAGCCCGGGGCAACAGTAAACAACCCAGTGGTTGAGCGCAGCCAAAGCCCAGTTTATTCGCCTTGGGGCGCGTCCAGGTGTAAATTTCTGCTAAAACCCTTTGAAGGTAGCAGCAGAATGTCAAGAAGCTTGCGTTATCCTCCTGGGACTTTTAATGCTAAAGTCAAGCACAAAACTGTCTCGGGTGCATCAACCGGGTTGTACGAAAATACTTCGTCGCAGCCTTGGAACAGACGTAAAAAACCCGGTTTCTTTGGTCTGGATTGCCTAAGTCATGATCTTTTTCTGCAGACTTAATTTTTACAGCAAATAAGGGGATTTTTTACAGTCATAGAATATGGCTAAACAGTGGTTAATTTGAGTTACCAAATTAAGAGAAGCATCCCAAAAAAATAAAGGAATAGAAGGTGCGTTATTGTGAGCTAATATCTAAAATTTATCTTCTTATTGCTGAAGTTAAAAAAGTTTGATGAAGAAGTTTGGCTGTAAGACAAGTGCTAGATTTATTAAACCATTTATCGGCGGCTAACACTAGAAAATTGAGAATGGCAATACAAAAGATGGTGCTCGAAAAAGAAAATATTCACATTTTAATTATTGATAACCAGCCCAACCACCTCCGGTTTATATCAAATATCTTGACTAAAGAAGGGTATAAAGTTCAGCGGGCAATTTCGGGAGAAATGGCGGTAAATGCTAAGTTTACTGTTCTCCCCGATTTGATTTTGCTAGATATTGCCATGCCCAAAATGAACGGCTACGAAGTCTGTGAAAGACTGAAAGCTAACACAAAGACTCGGGAAATTCCGGTGATTTTCTTAAGCATTTTTAATGAAACTTTTCACAAAGTCAGAGCTTTTGAAGTCGGTGGTGTTGACTACATTACTAAACCTTTTCAAGTAGAAGAAGTTTTAGTGCGTATCGAAAGTCAATTGACTATCCAACAGCTATCGAAACAATTAAAACAGCAGAATACCCAACTGCAACGAGAGGTAGAATTTCGCAAGCAGACAGAAAAAGCACTCCGGGAAAGCAAAGAGCAGTTGCAAAAATTAGCGCTAAATATACCAGGAGTTATTTATCAGTTTGTGAAGAGGTCAGAGGGGAGTTGTCAATTTGAATATATCAGTTATGCTTGTCGGGATATTTACGAATTAGAGAGCGAGGAGATTTTGAAAAATCCTGACTTGTGCTTCGCTCAAAATCATCCGGATGACCAACAATTTTTGGTAAAACAAATTGCTACGAGCGCTAAAACTTTAGAACCTTTTGCCTTTGAATGGCGGATTGTTACGCCGTCGGGTAAACTCAAATGGCTGCAATCTAATTCTCGACCAGAAATGCGCTACAATGGCGATATTGTTTGGTATGGCGTACTTTTTGATATCAGCGATCGCAAGCAAGCAGAAATAGAAATGACAGGAGCTAAAGCTGCTTTAGAACGGCAAGTGCAGCGAGAACTGCTGATTGCAAAAATAACTCAAGAAATTCGATCGAGCTTGCAGCCCGAACAAATATTTCAAATAGCTGCAACTCAAATCGGTTTGGCATTCGGCGTCAATCGCTGTTTGATTCATACTTACGTTACTACCCCCCAAGTCGATATTCCTCTGGCGGCCGAGTATCGCGAACCCGAGTGCGAATCTATTCGGAACGTACCCATTCCAATTTGGGGCAATCCTCACGTCGTACAAATGATGATACAAGATCTGGCGATCGCCTCCAACAATGTTTACTCAGACCCTCTTTTGCAAGCGGTTCAACCGATTTGTCACAAGGTTGGGTTGAAATCGATGCTGGCAATTCGCACTTCCTACCAAGGCAGGGCAAACGGCGCTATCTGCTTGCACCAGTGCGATCGCTACCGGGAATGGACGTGCGATGAAATCGACTTGTTAGAAGCTGTGGCGGCTCAAGTAGGGATTGCGATCGCTCAAGCTAAACTGATCGATCGAGAAAAAAACCGGCTTGTGCAGCTCGATCGGCAAAATAAACTGCTGCAAGCAGAAATTCGCACCCGCATCTGCGCTGAGCAAGCTCTGCAAGAATCTGAAGCGGAATTACGGGCTATTTTTGCCGCCATGACTGACACAGTTTTAGTGAGAAATGCAGAAGGGCGCTGCATCAAAATCGCCCCGACAGGAACGGCGAATTTGGTGAAACCTCCAAGCGAAATGATTAACAGAACTGCTCACGAAGTCTTGCCGGAACCTGTGGCAGATTTGGTATTAAATGGCATCAAACAAGTTCTGAAAACGAAGCAAAGTATCAATGTTGAATATAGCTTTACAGTCGGAGATCGCGAAGTTTGCCTCGACGCTAAAGTTTCTCCGCTTTCTCCAGAATCAGTGATTATCGTAGCGCGAGATATTAGCGACCGCAAACAAACAGAATCTGCACTCCGAGAAAGCCAGCACTTCATTCAGGCGATCGCCGATTCCAATCCCAACCTATTGTACGTTTACGATTTAATTGAACGGCGCAATGTCTACAGCAACCGACAAATTGCGGCGATACTAGGGTACAGCGCCCAAGAAATACAAGATATGGGTACAGAAATGACGGCAACGCTGCTCAACCCGGACGATTTGCCAGAGTATTTTCAAAGCCTCCAAAAAGTGGAGCGAGCCAAAGACGGCGATGTGATTGAATGTCAATACCGGATGAGGCACAAAAACGGTGAATGGCGCTGGATGCACAGTTGGGATACAGTATTTCTCAGAACAAGTGATGGTAAACCCAAACAAGTTCTCGGCACCGCTAATGACATCACAGACCGCAAATTAGCCGAAGAGAAACTGCTAGCATCGCAGCAAAGAATCTCATTTTTATTGCAGCAAACGCCGATCGCAGTTATCGAGTTAAACCTCAATTTAGAAATTATCACTTGGAATCCTGCGGCCGTTGCTATTTTTGGCTACAGTGAGCAAGAAGCGAAAGGGAGAGTCGCCTCCGATTTGATCGTACCTGAAAGCTACCACGAGCAAGTATCTGAGATTTTCAATCACGGCTGGAACGCCAAATCCAGCGGCACTTCCGAAAATCTGACCAAAGACGGCAGAATTATCATCTGCGAGTGGTACAATACTCAGCTAATTGACGACAACGGTACAGCGATCGGCATTGCTTTAATGGCTCTAGATATTACCGAACGCAAGCAAGCAGAAACCGAACTGCAAGAAAGTGCTTTACGACAAAGAGCGATCGCCCGCATCATTGAAAGAATGCGGCAGACTTTAGATATCCGAGAAATTTTTCACGCCACAACCCGAGAATTGCGCCAAACCATGAAGTGCGATCGAGTCGCCATTTACCGTTTCAATCCAGACTGGAGCGGCGAATTTGTAGCCGAATCCCTTGACCGCAAGTGGGTTTCTTTCATCCAATCACAGGAGATCGATTCTCACCTTACTGAAGGCGCTTTAGATAGCGAACTTTGCGCCGTCCAAAAGTTAGATACCACTTCACAAGAAGTCCACGATACCTATTTGCAAGAAACCCAAGGTGGAGTCTACAGCCGAGGTAAAACTTACCTTTGTGTCCCAGATATTTACAAGCAAGGCTTCGATAGTTGTTACATCAAATTGCTAGAAAAATTTCAAGCTAAGTCCTACATTATTGTGCCAATTTTCTGCGGCAAAAAGCTCTGGGGGCTACTAGCATCCTATCAAAATTCAGCTCCCCGCCAGTGGAGCGAATCTGAAATCAACGTTGCAGTTGATGTAGGCACTCAGCTAGGAGTAGCATTGCAGCAAGCCGAATTGCTCGCCCGGACTCAAAGGCAGTCAATGGAACTTATTAAAGCCAAAGAAAACGCCGAAGTTGCTAACCGCGCCAAAAGTCAATTTCTCGCTTCCATGAGCCACGAACTCCGCACCCCTCTCAACGCGATCCTGGGTTTTTCCCAAGTTATGGCTCGCAACAGTTCCATAACAGAAGAACAAAAAGAATACATAAAAATTATCAACCGCAGCGGCGAACATTTGCTGGATCTCATCAATGATGTTTTGTCAATGTCTAAAATAGAAGCCGGTCAAATTACCATCAATAAAAGCCGCTTCAACCTATACAACCTTCTCAACAGCCTCAAAGAAATGCTGCAACTAAAAGCCAACTCAAAAGGCTTGCACCTAATCTTTGAACATACTGGCGAGTTGCCGCAGTATATTCAAACAGACGAAGCTAAATTGCGGCAAGTTTTAATTAACCTGCTCGGGAATGCGATTAAATTTACTCAAAAAGGCACAGTTACTTTGCGTGTCAGCAGCCAAGTAGAAAAGAACACCGCAGTCGTCGAAAAAAAATCCCAATTATATTTTGAAATTATCGACACAGGTCCCGGCATTTCTCCGTCGGAAATTTCCACATTATTCAAGCCCTTCGTTCAAACCGAAACTGGTCTGAAATCTATGCAGGGAACAGGTCTAGGATTGCCGATCAGTCAACAGTTTGTCCGGCTTATGGAAGGTGATATTTATGTTAAAAGTCAACTCGATCGAGGCACAACTTTTACCTTTAGTATCCACGCTAACTTAGTAACAGAAAGTGACGAACAAGAAAAAACCGCGGTCAAACAAGTTATTGGTTTAGAAGCGGGACAACAAACTTATCGGATATTAATAGTTGAAGATGTAGCGGAAAATCGCCAACTGCTGCTTCAGATCCTCGTACCGCTGGGATTTGAAGTCCGCGAAGCAACTAACGGTCAAGAAGGAATTGCTTTGCATTCAACTTGGAAGCCGCACCTGATCTTAATGGATATGCTAATGCCAGTGATGGACGGGTACGAAGCGACAAGACAGATCAAGCAAACTCCAGAAGGTCAAAAAACAATAATTATTGCTCTGACTGCCAGTGCCTTTGACGAGCAGCGGCAGATGATTTTGTCTGCTGGTTGTAACGATTTGATTTGTAAACCGTTTCGGGAAGATGTACTCTTTAAAAAGATAGCCGATTATCTGAACGTGCGTTATATTTATCAGGAAGAAAACTCATCTACTTCTTTTTCAGTACCGACGCTGCTTAAAAGTTTGACTACCGAGGATTTGAGTGTAATGCCCACAGACTGGGTGGTAGAATTGTACCGAGCAGCACTTTGCGTTGACGACAAGCGCATCCTCGAACTCATCGATAAAATTCCCGAAACTGAGGCAAATCTTGCTAAGGCTCTAACAGATTTAGTCGATAATTTTCGGATAGATATCATTATCGATTTAACTCAATTATATTATGATGAACGACCATCCATTACCAGCGACTCCCAGAGACATTCTGATTGTTGATGATATGCCGGACAACTTGCGACTTTTAGCCACTATGCTGACATCTTACGGCTATCAAGTCAGGAAAGCTATTAACGGACAACTGGCTCTGCAAGGGGCGCAAATATCTCCTCCAGATCTAATTTTACTAGATATTAATATGCCGAAAATGAACGGTTATGAAGTTTGTGAGAATTTAAAGTTAAGCGAAAAAACTAAAGATATTCCGGTAATTTTTATTAGCGCGCTAGATGACGTGCTGGAAAAAGTTAAAGCTTTTCAAGTAGGAGGAGTAGATTATATTACTAAGCCGTTTCAAGTAGAAGAAGTCTTGGCCCGCGTCGAAAACCAACTTTCCCTTCGTTCGCTGCAATCGAAACTGGAACAGCAAGCTAGAGAACTGCACGATCGCAATTCTAGATTGCAGGAAGAAATCGCAGAACGGCAGCGGGCTGAAGAATCAATCCGGTTTTTGCTGGAAACTACGCGGGCGATCGGCGAAGCTGTAGACTTTCACTCAGCTTTAGAAGTAATTCTGCACCAAGTTGGCGAAACAATCGGATGGGATGTAGGAGAAGCTTGGATTCCCGACGCAGAAGGAACAGTCCTGCAATCTGCCCGGGGCTGGTATGCGAGCAACCCCAGCATGGAATCGTTCCGCCGCCAAAGCGAACAACTGACATTTGCCAGGAATATAGGGCTGCCGGGACGAGTTTGGGCATCCAAGCAACCGGAATGGGTAGAAGATATTTCCCGGGGCTACCCGCATTTTCTCAGAAGTAAAATAGCAGTAGAACTCGGATTCAAAGCGGGTTTTGGAATACCGATTTTGATAGGCGATGAAGTATTAGCAGTGCTAGTTTTCTTTAAAATTTCATCTTGTCGCAAAGACGCGCGATTTATAGACGTTTTTAATGCTGTAGGCACTCAATTAGGTTCTTTAATTCAGCGCAAACAAGCAGAAGAATTGCTGCGGATTGCTGAAGAAAGATATCACAGCATTGTAGAAAATGCGATGGAAGGCATTTTTCAAAGCACGCCTTTAGGAGGCTATATCAGCGCTAATCCAGCCTTGGCAAAATTGTACGCTTACGACTCGCCAGAAGAACTGATGTCCAGCATTAAAAATATTTCTCAGCAACTGTACGTAGACCCGGAACGCCGCCTCGAATTCGTGGCTGCTATGGAGGCGGAAAATGCCGTTTTGGGGTTTGAATCTATGGTATGTCGCAAAGACGGGTGCCGGATTTGGGTGTCGGAAAATGTCCGGGCAGTTCGCGATTCAAAAGGTGCGTTAATGTACTATGAGGGTACTGTTTGTGACATTACAGAGCGCAAATTAGCGCAAGAAGAGCTGAAAATTCAACAGGAACAAAGCGAGAAGTTGCTGTTGAATATTTTACCCAAACCAATAGCAGAACGCTTGAAGGCGGAGCCAACTACAATTGCTGACAGTTTTGCCGAAGTAACTGTTTTATTTGCAGATATTGTTGGCTTTACTGAGATCTCGGCGAGAATGTCTCCCACGGAGTTGGTAAAGCGCTTGAACGTGATTTTTTCCCACTTCGACCAGTTAGCTGAAAAGTACGGTGTGGAGAAAATAAAGACTATTGGCGACGCTTACATGGTAGTCGGGGGATTGCCGACGCCCAGAGATGACCACGCCGAGGCGATCGCCCAAATGGCCCTAGGAATGCAGGCAAAAATAGCAAAGTTGTCCGCCGAGACAGGGGAAAAACTGGCAATTCGCGTCGGCATCAATTCCGGGCCGGTAGTTGCGGGAGTAATTGGTGTGAGCAAGTTCACCTATGATTTGTGGGGAGATACGGTGAATGTGGCCGCGAGGATGGAAGCTACGGGTTTTGCAGGCAGCATTCAAGTTACTGATGTTACTTATAAGCTTTTGAAAAATAAGTATCTGTTTGAGAGGCGAGGAGTGATTCCAGTAAAAGGTAAGGGGGATATGATGACTTATTGGTTGCTGCAAAACAAGTAAAAATTGAAAATTGGGATTTTGAAGGAAGAAGGAAGTTCGGCAACGAGCAATGTACGGGATGTAACGGATGTAACGGATGTCAGTCCGATGTCCGTCGGAAGAAGGAAGAAGGAAAAAGGGGAAGAAAGAAGGAAGTATGTTTATGTATTTAACCTGATATCTCGCACCCTTATCAAGAGTTGAATGTTCTTGTGGGGCGTTGCTCCGACGCCGCCGAGAGAGGGATTGTGCTGGTATGATCAAATAAGTTAACGAAAATTTACATTAAGAGTCGTGACAGCACAACAGCTAGTATCTGCAACAAGTTTTGAAAAGCTAATTTGGACTTGGAAAGGTCACAAAATCCAATATACCGTCCAAGGAACCGGCCGCCCTCTGATCTTGATTCACGGATTTGGCGCTTCGATCGGACATTGGCGGCAAAATATCCCCGCACTCGCGGCCGGCGGTTATCGCGTATTTGCGCTGGACTTGCTGGGATTCGGTGCTTCGGCCAAACCAGCCCTAGATTACACTCTGGAATTGTGGGAAGAATTGCTGACAGATTTCTGGGCCGATATGGTACAGGAACCGGCTGTATTTGTCGGGAATTCGATCGGCGCTTTGCTGAGTTTGATGGTAGTCGCCAACCATCCAGAAACATCAGCAGGCGCAGTCTTAATCAACTGTGCCGGCGGGCTCAACCACCGGCCCGACGAACTAAATTTCCCGCTGCGAGTAGTGATGGGGACTTTTACTAAATTAGTTCGATCGCCCCTGATCGGCCCGTTTGTCTTCAACAACATCCGCCAAAAACGCCGCATCCGCAACACCCTGCGCCAAGTCTACAGAAACCCCGAAGCCATCACCGACGAACTCGTAGAACTCCTCCACGCCCCCTCCTGCGAGCCCGGAGCTCAACAAGTGTTTGCGTCAATTCTCACAGCCCCTGCAGGCCCTCAACCCTCAGAACTGCTGCCCAAAGTCGATCGTCCGTTATTGGTACTTTGGGGCGCAGACGACCCCTGGACGCCAATCGCCGGCAGCCAGATTTATCAACAATTGGCCGCCAACGGTAAACCAGTGAAATTTGTGTCAATTCCCAACACGGGCCACTGTCCCCACGACGAGCGGCCGAGTGAAGTCAACGCTCTGATTTTGGACTGGCTGCTGGAATTGAAGTAAAATTTTTCTGCTCGATCCAATCGCGGGCGATCGGTCAAAACCGTTGCATTGCAAAAGTTCTGCCTTGCTCCGCCGCACCGGCATCCGGGCTTGGGCCGACCAGAGAAAAGAACTTTTGAAAAAAGTATTGACACAATCTACCGAGTCAGCTATATTGATGGACGTGTGAGGAGCGAACCAGTAAGAGCACCGAGACGAAACACGGCCAGTCGTCGGTGCTCTTTCTGTTGAAACCCATTTTTAAGACTTTCAAATTATTTGTAAATTCACATCCAGAATATCTTTAAGCCCGCCCCGCTTTCTTCATTTCTTCCTTCGCGTTCTTAGCGTCTTCGCGGTTCGTTAAATAAATATTCCGATGTTGCAAACAAAGTATTTAACTGGACTTAATCTCAAAAAATCAGAAAGTCTAGATTTTTTTTATAATCAAAAGTTGATTGCAGAGAACTCAAAACTACACAGTTATATAATAACTTAAATATTGTCGCTGGGTCGGGGCGGGTCGATCGAGATTTTTTTCAAATGCCGGCAAACCCGCCCCTGCGGAATTGGTGTAAAAATATCAACGATCGCCCAAAACAAATTGTTCGATCGCAGCCGCCACCCCATCTTCCTCCACATCCGGCGCCACCCAATCAGCAGCAGCCTTCACCGCATCAGGAGCATTGCCCATCGCCACGCCCACACCCGCGTAGGCAATCATTTCTACATCATTAAAATTGTCGCCGATCGCCATCACATTCGCCGCCTGCAAACCCAAAAGTTCCTCCGCTAAATACTGCACCGCATCTCCCTTATTCGCCAAAGGATGCGTAGCTTCAAAAAAAGTAGCAACGGATCGAGTCAAATAAAGCTCCGCAGGCGTGTAGCGCTGCCGCATACTGCTGAGCAAGCCGTCGAGTACCCCCGGATTCTCGCACAATGCCAAAACTTTCGTCGGTTCCCCCGGAATATCTCGCCGCAAATCCTCAATCACATTTGGTTCAATGCCCGATCGTTGGGCATAAATTCGGGTAGCTGCGGTAATTTCCGGCACGTAAAGTTGGTCGTCAATGTAGAAATGGATCGAAAGCAGCGGTCGCAAATGCGGTTCTTCAAAATAATCTAAAAGTTGCAGAGCAGTTTGTTTCGACAGCGGCAAGTGCCGCAGCCGTTTTTGAGTAGCGTGATCTTGAATCCACGCGCCCTGGTAGCAAATCAGCGGCAAAGTGGAGCCGATGTCGCGGTGAAAACGCAAAGCTGAGCGGTACATCCTGCCCGTAGCGACGGCCACTTTCACTCCCCGCGACGAGGCCGCCAAAATTGCCTGCTTGACTGGTTCTCGGATGGTATTTGACAAACCTGCGATCGTGCCGTCTATATCCACTACCAGCAATTGAATGTCTGCGGTGCCAAAAGCGCGATCGGTCGCCTTAGCTGGATTTGAGGCAGTTATCTTCTGCATGATTGTTTTTAGATTTTAGCTGTTGAGTTGCACGCACCAGTTTATTTTGGCACTGGCGCGATGATAGCAAAGTGCGACTTCTGATTTTTTGAATACTAAAATATAGATAAATAAGCGCCAAAAAAAGTATCTAGGAGGAGCATTTAGAGACTGGTTTAGCTCAGCTATACAATACCAGCCCTTGTACTACCGTAAAAACCCCCCTCGACCTGCGATCTGTATTTACACTTACTGAATAATACCAGTAGCAAAAAAAATGCAACTGTAGGCAATATCCAAAGCTTTATATCATCAATCATTCCCAATTTCAAATCTAAACTCGTATAACCGCACTTTTCAAACCACCCCAAACAGCATGATTGCCATTCCGGGATACCGCATTGACGGAGAACTTTATACAAACTCTCACACAGTTATTTATCGAGGGATACAGCTTGAGGAACAAAAAGCCGTTATCCTCAAAACTTTCACGTCGCCATACCCTACGCCAGCGCAAATAGCCCAACTATTGCACGAATCAGAAATTCTTAAAAATTTGAATTTGCCAGGAATAGTCAAGCTTTACAAGTTAGAACAATACAATAACTTTCCTGTTTTAATTTTAGAAGATTTTGGCGGCATTTCCCTAAAAAAAATTCTCAGTAACAACCAGTTAGAGTTACACCAATTTCTGCAAATTGGCATAAAACTAGCAGAAACTCTCGGTCAACTCCACGAACACCAGATCATTCACAAAGATATTAAACCGAGCAATATTATTGTCAATATCGAGACGGGGGATGTCAAGATTGCTGATTTTGCGATCGCCTCCCTGCTACCACGCGAAAGCCCTACCCTCAGCCATCCCCATTTGCTCGAAGGCACCCTCGCCTATATGTCTCCCGAACAAACTGGACGCATGAATCGGGCGATCGACTACCGCACCGATTTTTATTCTTTAGGCGTCACCTTTTATGAGATGCTCTGCGGCGAATTGCCTTTTAATGCGATCGATCCGATGGAATTAGTCCACTGCCATATTGCCAAAACGCCACTTTCTCCTTGTGAAAGCAGAAAACAAAAAGTAGAAAGCAGAACCATCGAAGGCAGAATCAATCAAGCAGAAACCGAGGAGATTCCTCAAGTCGTTTCCGATCTAGTCATGAAACTCTTAGCAAAAACCGCCGAAGACAGGTATCAAAGTGCTTTCGGACTTTTGTACGACTTAGAAAGTTGTCTGGCTCAACTGCAAACAACAGGCGAAATTTGCCACATAACCCTCGGCGAGCAAGATCGGTCAAGTCACCTGCAAATTTCCCCAAAATTTTACGGGCGAGAAGCAGAAGTTAATATGCTTCTGAATACCTTCGATCGGATGAGGCGGGGCAATACAGAAATCGTGCTAATTTCCGGTTCTGCAGGTCTGGGTAAATCCTGGTTAGTATATGAAATTTACAAGCCGATTCGGCCGGAAAACGGGTATTTTATTGACAGCAAATTTGAGCAGTTTAAGCGTGATATTCCCTACGCTTTTTTCGTCGAAGCTTTTCGAGATTTGTTGCGCCAAATATGCACCGAAAATGCCGCCCAAGTCTATGTTTGGAAACAAAAAATTTTAAATGCTCTCGGCGGCAACTGCCAAGTAATTATTGAAGTTATTCCCGAAGTAGAACTGATTGTCGGGCCGCAGCCCCCCGTGCCAGATTTAGGAGCAAATGAATCTCAAAATCGCTTTAATTTAGTATTTCAAAACTTCATCCGCGTCTTTACTCAAAAAGAACACCCCCTGGTAATTTTCCTCGACGACTTCCAGTGGATCGATTCAGCATCTCTCAAGTTAATACAACTGCTAGCAACTGACCTGAAAACTCAATATTTATTAATAATTGGAGCTTATAGAGAACAGGAAGTAGATGCTAATCATCCCGTAATGCTGACCGCCGAAGCAATTAGAAAAGCAGGCGGCACTGTGAGCGCGATCGCCATTCTGCCCTTAGATATTAGCAGCGTCAACCAATTCATTGCTGATACTCTCAACTGCTCACCAGAAAAAACCATAACTTTAGCAGAGTTGCTTTTTCATAAGACCGCAGGAAATCCGTTTTTTTTAACTCAATTACTAAAATCTCTGTACTCAAAAAAATTGTTACAGTTTAAATTTATACCAGCCGCTAATTTGGACGAGAAAGGTGAAAATAACCTTTCTGACTTAGGTCAACAAATCCCAGAGCGAATTGTGAAAAAATGCCAAATCACAGGCGAGTGGCAGTGGGATATCGAACAAATACAAGAAATGGGAATAACTGACAATGTTGTAGAATTAATGATAGACAACATTCAGAAACTTTCAGAAAATACGCAGGAACTACTCAAATTAGCCGCTTGTATCGGCAACAGATTTGCTTTAGAAATTCTCTCGACAATCGCCGAAAAACCTCTGGCGTCCGCAGCAACAGACCTCGGGGAGGCACTTCAGTCCGGGCTGCTTTTGCCCGTGAATAACGCCTACAAAATTCCGATTGCACTAGCAGCAAGCACAGAAGTAACAGACACAATATCTAGAGACTTTACAGATGAATTATCCCTACCAGTTTCTGATACTGCTAAGGCGACTTACAAATTTTTGCACGAGCGAGTGCAGCAAGCAGCTTATGCTTTAATATCAGATTCTCAGAAACAAGAAACGCATCTAAAAATCGGCAAGTTTTTGCTGAAAAACGCGCCTCCAGAGCAACTAGAATATCATATTTTTGATATTGTTAACCAACTCAATTTTGCGAAAACAATCCTTAGCAGCGAATTAGAAAAGTTTCAATTATGTCAATTAAATTTAATTGCAGGCCGCAAAGCAAAAGCAAGTGCAGCTTACGAACTCGCCCTCAAATATTTAACTGTGGGTATTGAACTGCTGCCCCCGGAAAGTTGGCAAACTGACTACGACTTGACTCTTGCACTCTACGAGTCAGCGGCAGAAGCCGCGTACCTAAATACCGAGTTTGAACCAATGGAAAAATTGGCGCAAGTTGTCCTGCAACACGCAAAAAATGAACTAGACACCATCAAAGTTTTTGAAATCAGAATCATAGCTTGTGCGATGCAAACCAAACTCCAAGAATCGGTAAAAATTGGTCGGGAAGCACTAAAAATGTTAGGAATAAACTTTCCACAATCGCCGATTCCCCTCCACATTCAGCAAGCACTCGCTAAAACCGCCGCTTATTTAACAGGAATAAAAATAGAAGATTTAATTAATTTGCCTGCCATGACAAATCCGCACAAATTAGCAACTATGCGCGTGCTTTCCAGTATGTTTTCAGCTACGTTTATAGTTGAACCTGTGCTGCTGCCGCTGATTGTGTGCGAGCAAGTTAATTTATCTATCAACTACGGAAATTCTGCTTTTTCTGCATTCGGCTATGCTAATTATGGAGCAATTTTAAAAGCAATAGTTAGAGATATTGAATCCGGCGAACGCTTCGGCCAATTAGCTTTAAATTTGATAGATAGATTAAATGTTTTGGAATTCAAAAGCAAAACACTTAATTTAGTAGCATTCATTTTGATGAACGGCAAGCATCACGTTAAAGACTCTTTACCATTGTTAGAGGAAGCCTATCAAAGCGCGCTAGAGAATGGAGATTTAGAATGTGTCGGATATTCGGCAGTAAATATTTGTCAGTCTTTGTATTTCATCGGTCAAGAATTGCCACAACTGGAACGAAAAATGGTAAGTTACAACCATTTGCTGTTTCAACTAAAGCAAGAAACTGTATTGACTTGGAATCAAATATATCGGCAAACTGTTTTGCAATTGATGGCAAAATTGGAAAGTCCCCACCTTGTATTAGGTGAAGTTGACAGCGAAGAAACATTGTTGTCGCTGCTGTTAAAAGCTAACGATAGAGTGGGACTCCAGCACTTTTATTTGCAGCAATTAATACGAGCGTATTTATTTGCAGATATCGACCTAGCGCTAGAAAATGCAGCCAAAGCCGAAGTTTATTTAGACGGATTTGCAGGCTTTATTAATGTTTCTGAATACCAGTTTTACGATTCTCTAGCCCGACTGGCAGCATATCCATCTGCAACAAAGAATGAACAAGAAGAACATCTTTTTTACGCAACCAGTAACCGGAAAAAGCTGCAAAAAAAAGCGCTTTCTGCCCCGATGAACCTTCAGCACAAATGCGACTTAATTACTGCCGAAAAAGCACGCGTTTTGGGCAATATTGTGAGAGCAATGGAATATTACGATCGCGCAATTGAAGGAGCACAACAAAACGGATACATCCAGGTACAAGCACTAGCAGGAGAATTAGCAGGAGCATTTTATGTATCCATAGGACGAGAAAAAATTGCTAAAACTTACTTGACAGAAGCGCGTTATTGCTATCAGCGCTGGGGAGCAACAGCCAAAGTAGCGCATTTAGAATCAAAATACTCGCAGTTGCTAACTTCAGCGTCGATTTCAACTAATATCGAAACTCACAAATCTACCAGCAGCGCTTCCACTGCGAGCGACAGTGCCGACGTGCTAGACTTGACCACAGCAGTTAAAGCATCGCAAACCTTAGCCGGGGAAATAGTTCTAGACAAACTGCTCGCAAAAATGATGAAAATTGTTATTGAAAATGCCGGGGGTCAAAGAGGATTTTTAATACTAGAAAAAGACGGTAAATGGGTGATTGAAGCATCAGGATCTGTAGATGTCGAGCGCTTTAGTGTCATGCAATCAATTCCTATAGATTTTGTAGAAGAGGATGGAGAACTAAATTTACTGGCCGTTGCCGTAGTCAACTACGTCGCCCGTACCCAAGAAAGTATAGTTTTAAACGATGCCACCCGCGAAGGACAATTTACTCGCACACCCTATATAATGACCGTTCAACCTAAATCAATTCTTTGCACTCCTTTAATCAATCAAGGCCAACTCACCGGGATTCTATATTTAGAAAACAATCTGACTACAGGCGCTTTTACGCCAGACAGATTAGAAATATTAAAACTGCTGTCTTCTCAAATTTCTATCTCCATCGTAAACGCCCAACTTTACGCCAACTTGCAGCAATTCAATCAGAATCTCGAAGACTTAGTACAGCAGCGTACCTCCGAGCTGTCCCAAACTTTAGAAGACTTAAAATCAGCCCAAAATAAACTTGTAGAGTCGGAAAAAATGGCAGCCTTGGGAGGGTTGGTTGCAGGTGTTGCGCACGAAATAAATACTCCGATCGGCATCGGCATCACCGCCGCTTCCTTGCTAGCTGAAAAAGTCACAAAATTTTTTGAGCTTTATAGCAACGGTCAAATTAAACGCTCCGAGTTAGAAAAGTTTCTGGATACCGCCATGCAAAGCAGTAATATGATCTTATCCAACCTCACGCGGGCAGCCGACTTGATTCACAGTTTTAAAGAAGTGGCAGTCGATCAGTCGAGCGAGTTAAAACGCAAGTTTAATGTTAAAAACTATCTTGAGGAAATTTTGACATCATTAACCGCAAAACTAAAAAGAACTAAGCACAAAATAGAAATTAAGTGCGATGAAAATATTGTAGTGGACAGTTACCCCGGGGCGTTGTGTCAAATTGTGACAAATCTGGTGTTGAATTCGCTAATTCACGCTTACGATGGAGAAGACGAAGGAATTCTGGCTTTTGATTTCAAACTAGAGGGCGATCGGCTAATATTTGAATATGCTGATAACGGCAAAGGAATTACCCCAGAAAATCTCAGTAAAATTTTTGAACCATTTTTTACAACCAAAAGAGGTCACGGCGGCACAGGATTGGGACTGCACATTATTTACAACCTCGTCACTCAAAAACTAAAAGGCACAATTCACTGCGAAAGTCAAGTAGACAAAGGCACAAGATTTATGATTGAATTCCCCGCTAACTAAAATTAGCAATTAGTTATTATACGGGCAGTTTTAATATAATTCTATTTAGGAGAACGATAAATGTCAGAAGCTAGTAAAAACCTGTTCGCTGCGGGCGATGACGAATTAATAGCGGCGGGCGACGACGACTTAATATTTGCCGAAGAAGACGAAGCGGAAGAAAAGCCGATACAAGCCAGTTGGAAAATATTAATTGTTGACGATGAAATAGAAATTCACAATATTACCAAACTTGCTTTAAATGAATTTACATTTGAAAACCAACTCATCACATTTATCAGCGCTTACTCAGGCAAAGAAGCCAAAGAAATGATCCAAGCTCATCCAGATATAGCATTGATTTTACTCGATGTAGTTATGGAAACAGAACAGGCAGGGTTGGAAGTAGTCAAATACATCCGCGATATTTTAGACAATAAAGTAGTGCGGATTATTTTGCGCACCGGACAACCGGGACAAGTGCCAGAAGATGTAGTAATTGTCAGCTACGATATTAACGATTACAAAACTAAAACAGAACTGACAAACAAAAAGTTATTTACCACGGTAGTAACCGCACTGAGAGCATTTCGTGCCCTAACTCAAATCGAAGCCAGCAAAAGCGAACTAGAAAAAATTGCAGCAGCTTCCGCCCGTTTTGTCCCTCGCGAATTTTTAAGATTTCTCAAAATTGAAAGCATTGTTGATGCCAGATTAGGAGACTCTGTACAGGCAGAAATGACGATTATGTTTGCCGACATTCGCTCATTTACAAGTCTGTCAGAAAGTATGTCCCCCCGAGAAAATTTTGAATTTCTTAACTCTTACTTAAGCCGAGTTGGCCCGGTTATCCGCCAGTACAATGGTTTTATAGATAAATACATTGGTGACGGGATTATGGCTTTGTTTCCTAACAAGCCTGAAGATGCTGTGCAAGCAGCAATTGAGATGCAGCAGCAAGTAAAAATTTATAACAGACACAGGCAAAACAGCGGATATCAACCTATTTCGATAGGGATTGGCTTGCATACTGGAACTTTAATGTTGGGTACTATTGGCGAAGCGGAACGGATGGAAAGTACGGTAATTTCCGATGCTGTGAATTTAGCCGCCCGGGTGGAAGGATTGACAAAGCTTTACGGAGTTGGTATTGTAGCTAGCGTTCAAACTTTGTGTCGGATCGACGATCCTCAAAATTACAAGTGCCGATTTCTCGATCGCGTTCAAGTAAAAGGAAAACAAACACCTGTTGCTGTATTTGAAATTTATGACGGCGACTCGGATACCATGATCGAACTAAAAGCACAAACCCAAACTTATTTTGAACAGGGAATTTTTTTTCACTACCAGCAGCAATTCGCGCAAGCAAGGCAAATGTTTTTGCGCGTCTTGCAAGTCAACAAGTATGATAAGGCAGCAGCTTTTTATGCAGAACGCTGCGATATGTTGATGAAGAATGCAGTCATTATGACTCTGGAAGGTATTGAAATTTAGCGCATGGGTAATGGGTAATTGATAATTGGTAATTAGTAGTTTTTCTTTCTTCCCTCTTCCCTCTTCCTTCTCCCTTCTCCCCATGCGCTTAAAATCCCTTGATGTTTTTCGCGGAATTGCGATCGCCTCCATGATTCTAGTCAACAACCCCGGCAGTTGGAAACAGGTGTATCCACCGCTAGAACACGCAGAATGGCACGGCTGCACCCCAACAGATTTAGTATTTCCATTTTTCTTGTTCATCGTTGGCTGCGCGATGTCTTTCTCGCTGTCTAAATATACTCAAAATTATAAAAAATCCAGTGCCGAAAAATCCCAATTGTTACAAATAGAGGAATCAAAAAAGGCCGCTCGAAAACCTGCTTCTTTCTTCCTTCTTCCTGCTTCAAATATTTACTGGCGAATTGCGCGCCGCGCCGCGATTCTATTTATATTAGGATTGCTGCTAAATACATCTTCGATCGCCCTTGACGTACTTCTCAACAGCGCCCCGGTGGAAAACTTCGGTAAAATCCGCATCATGGGAGTATTGCAGCGCATCGGCTTAGCTTATTTCCTCAGTGCGATCGCCGTTCTCAACCTCTCCCCCCGCAATCAAAAACTGCTCGCGGTTGCCGTACTTTTGGGCTATTGGGCTGCATTAACCCTATTTGCTGTAGGGGGGTACAGTGCCGGCGAACTCACGCCAGAAGGAAATTTAGGAGGATATGTCGATCGGCTAATTCTCGGCAGCCAACACTTGTACAAAGGCGGCCCCTTCGATCCAGAAGGACTATTGAGCACCTTACCCGCAGTTGTAACAGTCCTGATCGGCTACTTTACAGGAGAGTGGCTGCGCGTGCAGCCAATCAAAACCCGCACCAGTGTAAACTTAGCAATCTGCGGCCTCAGTTGCCTAGTAATCGGCTATTTGTGGGGATTTTCATTTCCGATCAACAAACAACTTTGGACAAGTTCTTATGTAGTGCTTACCGCAGGTTGGGCCTTGCTATTGCTAGCAGCTTGCTACGAAACAATAGAAGTGCGAGGTTGGAAATGGGGGCGGCCGTTTGAAATCATGGGATTGAATGCAATTTTCCTGTTTGTTGCTTCCGGTATTGTCGCCAGAATTCTCCTAAAAACCCATATTGGCAGCGGCGAAAGTCCTCCAAGTACCTACACTTGGATTTACGAGAACTGGTTTTTGCCGTGGGCTGGGCCGCTGAATGGTTCCCTAGCGTTTGCCGTGACTGCGGTATTATTTTGGTGGTTAATTTTGTATGGAATGTACCGCCGTGGTTGGGCGATAAAAATTTGAGTAAAACAGTTGAGTAATCATACGAACGTCGGGTTGGATATCCCCTCAGCTATTAACATAGCTGGCGATCGAGCTTAAGCGGCCGAAGTTGCTTTGGGCGATCGTAATAAATGGGGTAAATAACCGGGATTTGGTATCACAAGTAGGTGGTTGGCAAGTAATGAGTAACAAAACTTGACCATCAAAAGCTGTTTGTTTATAATACTATTTATAAGAGATTTTTAGGACTTACGCAAAAACAACGTATTTCTGTCATTAGGAGCCAAGCGTTGTAATTGCAACAGTTGGTTTTTAGCCTGATAGTGCGTAAGTCATGATTTACTTACATTTTTTACCCAAAAATGTTGATATCAATTCCCTGTTCTGGGAGGAAGGGTTGCAATCTGAGGATGGCAGTTAATTAATAATACGGATAGTATCGCAGGAAGATAAATAGCCTCTACTACTTGATAAATTAGTTCAACAGCTTGGCGTAAAAAGGCTAACATTTTCACTTGATATAAGGGTTTCAGCTTTTTTCCCCAAGCCCAACCTAGATGTTGACTAAGCTAGGGACGGCTTAAGAAATAGAGCGTATATACATAGATGGGGAATCTCTGCTGTCTTCAGGGTGTGGAATTTGTTAGACTCTTTGAAGTCGGTCGCCAATTGTACCATTAGTCTCTGTGTTTTTAATTATGCCTACTTTTGTTGAAAAAATTGCCAGTTTTTTACCGATTCGTGTCTTAAATTGTTTTGCTGCAGACCCTACTCCTGTTGCTTCTCCGGCTAGTGGCTCTTTTGAGGCGGCAGTTTTGTTTGTGGATATCTCTGGTTTTACTGCTCTTACTGAACGTCTTGCTCAAAAAGGTTCTATTGGAGTTGAAGAATTAACGACTCATTTAAATGCTTATTTTGGTCAATTAATTGAATTAATCATAGCACATAAAGGGGATATTGTCAAGTTTGCTGGGGATGCTATGTTGGCGATTTGGCCGGCGGAAAGTTTGTCTTTAGATCTAGCGACTTATTGTGCGGCGCAATGTGCTTTGGCTATTTTAAATGATTTGGGTGAATATCAAGCGGTAAATGCCCAGTTGCGATTGCATATTGGTATAGGCGCGGGTGAGTTAAAAGAGTTTTACATCGGTGGAATGAATGGCCGGTGGGAGTATCTTGTGGCGGGGGAACCTATTGCTCAAGTGGCGCTTGCAGAAACGGCTGCGGGTATAGGTGAAGCTTGTTTGTCGCTGACGGCTTGGGAGTTAATTAAAGACCAGTTTGTGGGAGAATTATTAGCTTCAAATGTGGTGCGGTTGGAGGGATTTAATCTTTTAAATTCAGTGGCGGATAGAAGGTTTCTCAATCTGGTTGAATTGGCTCCGATCGCGATTTATGATGAGATGCAAGAACCACTGGAAAGATATGTAAGTTTGGGAGTTTTGCAGCGTTTAAAAGTCGGTCAAACAGATTGGTTAGGAGATTTGCGACGCGTGAGTGTGATGTTTTTAAATTTGCCGGGGATGGATTATGATGCTGAGGAAGCTTTAGATTTTATTTCAACTACACTTAATGCTATTCAAAATATTTTGCAAGTTTATGAGGGGACTTTAAATAAGTTTTTGGTTGATGATAAAGGTAGTACATTGGTGATTGGTTTTGGTTTGCCGCCGTTTTCCCATGAGGATGATTCGGTGCGTTGTGTGATGGCGGGAAGGGCGTTATTGGATAACTTAAGAAGTTTAGGATTGCAACCCAAGATAGGGATCGCGACTGGTACTTGTTATAGTGGTGTAATTGGCAGCGAGCAACGTCGAGAATACACGATTATCGGGGCGGTTGTGAATTTAGCTGCGCGATTGATGCAGGCTGCGAAGGACGGAATTTTGTGTGATGAGCGGACGTTTGAGTTTGCAAAAGAAAAAATAGAGTTTGAATCGTTAACTCCGATTAAAGTTAAAGGTATAGAAGAGGTAGTTCAAGTATTTTGTCCGCTTGAGGAGGTGCGTAAAGATTTGCCTTGGTGGATGGCAGGAAAAACGGAAAAGTCGATTGTGGGGCGGGAAAAAGAACGGTTATTGTTAGGGAATAAATTAGAGCAGTTGAAAGCGGGTGTTTCTGGGTTAGTTATGATTTGTGGGGAGGCAGGAATTGGCAAGTCTTGTTTGATAGAAAATTTGCTTTTGCAGGCGCAAGAATTGGGAGTCGGAAGTTTGGTTGGTGCGGGGGATGCGATCGCTCGATCGAAGCCTTATCATGCTTGGAACGGGGTGTTTAGTCACTTGTGGGATTTGTCTTTTTTACCCGATTTAGAGGCGAAAAAACGTCAGGTTTTAGATTTATTGGAAGATGAACCGCAATGGTTGGAAAAAGCGGCACTTTTAAATGGGGTTTTGGGTTTAGATTTGCCGGATACGGAGGTGTCGGCTGGGTTGGTGGGGCAGCAACGGGCGGAAGCGACGCGGGATTTGTTGGTGCAATTGTTGCAGGATTCGGTGAATCGCTCTCCTAAGTTGCTGGTTTTGGAGGATGCTCATTGGTTAGATTCGTCAAGTTGGGCGCTGATTTTGGCGGTGGCGCAGAAGGTGAAGCGCTTGTTATTGGTGATTGGGACAAGACCAATGGGTGAGCCTGTGCCGGAGGAATACGAGGAATTGCTGAGGATAGAAGGGGTAGAACAGTTGCATTTGGAAGCAATGCCTGCTACAGATACTTTAGATTTGCTTTGTCGGCGTTTGGGGGTAAAGAGTTTACCTGACTCGATAGCGGAGTTGATTGAGAAAAAGGCGGAAGGAAATCCGTTTTTTAGTGAGGAATTGGCTTATGGTTTGCGCGAGGCGGGGGTGATAGAAATTCATGATGGGGAGTGTCGAATTGCTGCGGGGGTTGGTAATTTGAATGAGCTAAATTTTCCTGCTACGGTGCAGGGGGTGATTGCTTCGCGGATCGATCGGCTTTCTCCTAGCGAACAGCTTACATTGAAAGTGGCGAGTGTAATTGGTCGGTCTTTTGGATTTCAGTTGTTGCGAGATATTCATCCGATCGAGGATGATAAGCCTGAGTTGCCTAATTATTTGATGAAGTTACAGCGGTTCGATCTTACCCCGATGGAGACACCAGAGCCGGATTTGGGGTATATGTTTAAGCATATTATTACTCAGGAAGTTGCTTATGGTTTGATGTTGTATTCGCAGCGCCGGCAAGTTCATGAATTTTTGGCGTTGTGGTATGAAAGAAGTTATGAGGACTTGTCGGGGTTTTATGCGATTTTGGCGCATCATTGGAGTCAAGCGCGGGTTGCAGAAAAGGCGATTTTTTATTTAGAAAAGGCGGGAGAGCAGGCGGTGCGGGCGCACGCTTTGCGGGAGGCGGTGCTGTTGTTTACGGAGGCGTTGGAGTGGTTGGAAACTTTGCCGGATACGGTTGAGAGAAAAGAGCAAAAGTTGCGTTTGCACATTGCTTTGGGTGCGCCGCTAACGGCAATCAAAGGTTATGGTTCGCCTGAATTAATTAACACTTTTACCAGAGCGCGGGAATTGGCGCAAGAACTCGGAGAAACAGCTAATTTTTTACCCATGTTGTGGGGGTTATTTGCAGCCCATATTGGGCAAGGAGATACAAAAACAGCCGGAGAATTAGCACAACAACTTCTTTGTCTAGCCGACAATTCCGAAGATTCGGCTATGCTGGTAACCGCTCATCATTCTATGGGTGCAAACTTGCTTTATAGGGGAGATTTTATTCAGGCTCAATTTCACCTAGAACGGTCTTTATTCTACTACGACGAGCAAAAACATTCCTCCCTTGCTTTTATCTATGGGCAAGATTTTGGGGTAGCGAATTTGGCTCTTCTATCAATATGTTTGTGGTTGCGTGGTTATTGTCGGCAAGCTCTTGACAAAAAGCAACAATCCTTGAGTTTAGCTAGAAAGATAGGACATCCGTTTTCTTTAGCCCTTGCTTATTCCTATGAAACTCAAATTTATCACTACTTACAAAATGTACCTAGTACCAAAAAATATGGGGAAATGACGATTAATTTCTGCCTAGAAAACGAGTTTTCTTTCTGGGGTACTTTGACGAGTATTATCGTGGGTTGGGTAAACCAGCAGTCAGGAGAAATCGAGTTAGGTTTGACACAAATGCAGCAAAATTTAACAGCTTATTTAAGCCTGGGGACAAGATTAGGACAAATTTATTATATGAAGTTGACGGCTATCGGTTATCTGAATGCTGGTTTGGTGGAAGAATGTGTAAGCTTGATTGATAAAGGTTTGGAATTAGCCGACCCAACGGGCGCTTATTGGAAAGCCGAACTCTACCGGATCAAAGGTGAAGCGTTAATTATGCAATCAAAAAATGCAGAGGCGGAAATTTGTTTTCATCAAGCACTTGAAGTTGCTCGATCTCAAGGTGCCGTGTCTTTGGAACGACGGGCGATTATAAGTTTGAGCGAATTTTTACACCGCTGTGGCCAAACCGAAGCTGCACGGCAGTCTATGGCACAGCTCGATCTAAATGCCGAAGAATTTGACCCAGTGGATCGTAAAAAGGGGATGACATTGCTTGCAGCGATCAGTTATTTTTGAGCTAGCCGACCAGATGGCTGCTTAAACTATAGTTCTCCAATCTTTTAACTAGGATTATCTACCATGACTCAACCCACTCCAAAAGCGACTGAAACTTTAGATAATGTAGTTTCTAGTCGGTCGGATAAATCACGTTTTCCGCAGGCAATGTTGTCTGTGAGTCGAGAAGAATTTGATGCTTTGCAATTGACAGTAAAACAAGGGCTAACAGAAATCTCTACTGAACTGCCAAAAGATTTAACAGGATATGTCTTTATTGTGGGGCCGGCGGGTTCGGTTGATTCGCCCAAAAACCCCAATTCTCCACAAATTGTTTACCCCAGTAAAAATGGCTGGAATCCTCTCTATAACGGCGATGGAATGCTTTACCGCATTGGGTTTGAAAATGGCAAGGCTCATTTGAAAACACGCATTGCCAAACCCCTTAGTTATTGGGCAGATAAATATACTTATGAAAATTCAAATGATGCAAATTTAGGCTTTAAAGATTTTGGCATTGCCCGTGCTTCTCTGGCTTTGGGGGTTACTTCGCAACTCAGTGTTACATTAACGCCTTTTAAAAAATACCAAGCCGATCCTTATCGTTTGTTAATTACGGTGGATATGGGCCGCTCTTACGAAGTTGACCCAAATACTATGGAAGTGGTGCAACCGATAGGTTTAATTAAAGATTGGAAAGCTGTGAACCCGCTGTTTCCAAAACAACCTTTTCCGCTGAGTATGAGTTGCGCTCATCCCTGTTTTGACTATAGCACGGGAGAGTTATTTACCATTAATTTAGGTCGCTCAATCTCTTCATTTTTACCAACTTTGCGACAATTTCTTTACCAGCTACGGATTTTAACGAAACCTTTGAAGAAATCTGTAGGATTAAAAAAGACAACCAGTCCTCTGGATGGGTTCATAGAATGGCCGATCAACTTATACAAAAATATCCTCAAAGCTTTTTTAAGTTTAGGCAAAGCGATTTATCAATTCCTCGAAAAAATATACAAAACTGTCCTGCAAATATGGAACGCCCTTGCTAAGGATGATTTTGTCGAATTAGTGTGTTGGCGGGGAGAAGAAAAATTTGACAAATGGAAAGTCGTTTTACCCAATGGCAAGCAGATTAAAGTTAAACAAACCTTGCACCAAATGGGTTTGACTAAAAATTACATTGTTTTCGCAGATACAGCGTTTAAAATTGCTTTAGAAGAACTTTTATTTGCTGAACAAGGCGAATTAATTGAAGAAATAGAAATTTTGATTCGAGAGTTAACAGACATTCCCCAATTAGCAGATACAAAAATGTGGATTGTTCCTCGTAAAGAATTAATACCCGGAAAAGAAACAGTCACAGCACAGGAAGTTATTATCCCCCGCGAAATTGCTCATTATGTCGTTGAATATGAAGATGCAGATGGCATTGTTATACATACGGTTCATAGTTGTGCTTGTGATGCGGCGGAGACAATTCGCAGTTTTGATAAGTCAGTCTATGGCGATGTCGAAATTAATAACCGAATGCGAAATTTAACCGGCGTTTTAGTGAGTGGAATGGACGTGGATATCATTGGATGTCATGTTATTGATCCCGCAAAACTCCCTAGTTTGGATGCTGTCAGATCCTGTTTAATTGAACGGGATTTTAGTTGGGGAGATCCGGTGTATGCCTATCGGGAAATGACGCTGAAACAGCCAGAAAAACTTGATGATATTTACTGGATTTTTTTTGGAGCTTGGGAAGAACTGTTACCGCAGTTTGTTGGGGATATTTATAAGGATTATAAATACCGGCAAGTCTCCCTCAATGAAGTGGAAGCCATCAACCAAGAAGGCAGAGCGACTACGTTATGTCGGGTTCATGTTGAGCGCAAAAAGAATGCTCAGCAAGGCTTAGAAATTGAACTTACAACCCCAGATTATTATGAGTTTCCGGCAGGTCATTTCGCCAACTCTCCCCAGTTTGTGCCGCGTCAGGGAGGGGATAGCAGTTCAACAGATGGTTATCTGATTTGTGTGGTTCTTTCGGATCGTAATGATGGGTCTAATAACAGTGAACTTTGGGTGTTTGATGCCGCAAATTTAAAGAGTGGTCCCCAATACAGGCTGTGTAGTGAACAAATCAATATTGGGTTTACAATTCATACAACTTGGTTGCCAGAAGTAATTTCGCCGCCAAAGTCAGATTACAATGTGCGAGAGGATTATGAGCCGGTGGTGTCGGAAGTTGTGAATAATTATTTGCAGTCAAGGCATCCAAAAACACGGAAAAAAGGTGAGGAAATTCGAGCGTTGTTTGATGAAATTTACCAGCGATTTGAGGGCAATTAAAAATATTTAAATTCAGCAAGTTTTGCGAATTCTTTTTCTGGTAATTTTCTAGGTTGGGTTGGGTTTTCACACGGTAAACCCAACCTAAGCTGTACACCACTACAAGTTTTTATGTGGCAATGAATACTCAAATGAACCCTTCTTTTTCAGAAATGACGAAAAACTACTCTCTGCGTGTACCACAAGCAGTAATGGTGGCGAGTCGGTGTGAATTAACCGAGCTTGAGCTAAATATTATTGACGGAAAATTACCGGAGGATTTGCAAGGTCATGTGTTTATTGTGGCACCTGCAGGCTCGGTTGATTCTGGTGGTTTACCGTATCCTGATGGAACTCCAATTTTCAACGGCGATGGCATGATTTATCGTATTAATTTTAATAATCAACAAGCCAAAATAACGACACGAATTGCAAAAACTCCCTGTTATTATGCCGATGAAGCAACAAAACCAGGAAGCGAATATGAGAAATATGGGTTTCAAAATCACGGACTCACTCGTTTTTCTATGGCGTTGGGAGTTCGCAATCAATTAAACACGGCATTTTTGAAATTTAAAACCTCTGAAGATACAAATGACCGGCTGTTAGTTACTTATGATGCCGGTCGTCCTTATGAAATTGATACGGAAACTTTGGAAGTTGTAACGCCGGTGGGTGCTAATGCAGAGTGGCGGCCTGAAGTTTCTTTATCTATGCCATTTGGGCCAGTTTTGAGTACGGCGCATCCTTTTTTTGATGCGGAAACCAAGGAAATGTTTACGGTAAATTATGGCAGATCTATAGGAAATTTTATGCAAACAATTCCGTTTATTTATGAGGCTGAAAAGCTACCACACGTAATCAAAAAAGTTATAGAAACGATTGCTGGCTTTCTCAATCTCTTCAAGGTAATTAAGTTTTTACTTAACTGGGTTGCTCAAATTATTTTGGAGGCGTTTAAGTGCATCAGTAGTCTTTTTGAGAAGGTTTTCAAAATTAAAATGCAAAATTTCGTTTATTTAATGCGCTGGAATGGTAGCGGCCATATTGAACGATGGAAATTGGTTTTGCAGGATCATTCGCCGGTGGTTATCCACCAAAGTCTGCATCAAATAGCTGTGACTCGTAACTATGTAATTTTGATTGATACAGCGTTTAGTGTTGGACTGGCACAAACATTTAACAACCCCATTCCTAATAAAAAAGAAATAGAAATACTGCTCAGAGATATTTTATCGCGTCCTATTTCTCCTGAATCTTATTTATATATTGTCCGCCGCGATCAACTTCAAAACGGACAGCAGCCAATTGATTCTAAAACTGAGGTTGAAGTTGTGGCGCAAAAAGTGGTGATACCGATGGAGATTTTGCATTTCACGGCCGATTATGAGGGTTCAAACGGAAAAATAACGCTGCATATCGGACATATTTGTGCTGCGGATGCAGGGGAGTGGATGCGGGAGTTTGATACGTTAGCGGATAAGTCAGAAACACCTATAAAGTCATGCTTGTATGGAATGCAAACCGAAGTGATGGATGTTAGCCGATTTGGACGGTATATTATTGATGTAGAAAATGGAGAAATAATTGAATCAAAAATCATTTCTGATATTAATTTAACCTGGGCTGCAGAACTATATACTTATTGCGATGTTCTCGCTTCTGGAAAGCCGCCAGAAAAATTAGAAAATATTTACTGGTGTTGTTTCGGATTCTGGCCTGAATTGCTAACAAAATTCATTTTAAACTTGTATAAAGACTATAAATACCGACTGGTGTCAAATGAGGATTTGCTAAAACTTTTAGATCGACAGGAAGGAAAGCCCGCTTGTTTATTGCGCCTCGATACTCAAGAAATGAAAATAGCTGATGCCTTTGTGTTTATGCCAGAAATTGAAGCCGATAATACAGCCCAAGGATACATGATCAACTCCCCGCAATTTGTCCCGCGTGCAGGGGGAAATGGAGATTCGACAGATGGCTATATTGTCTGTACAATTTACTTTAAAAAATCGTCAGAAATTTGGATTTTTGATGCAAAAAACTTGGTCGGTGGGCCGATTTGTAAGTTAGGTCATCCTGAATTGCGATTTGGGTTTACGCTACACACAGCTTGGTTGCCGAAAATTGCTAAACGCACAGCAACTTACAATATTCCTGTTGAGGAAGATTATCAAGATTTAGTAGCGAAAAAACGCCCAGAAATTCAAGAGTTATTTGAGAAGGAAATTTACCCGCATTTTAAATCGAAAAACCCCTCAGTGTGAAGTGCGATAAGGACAGATTGACCTCCTCCCCGGCGTGAGGACGTGGGGATTCCTAAGAATCGCTTACTTAGGTTTCTGCTTTGTAATCGATCGCCCTTGGATCGGAAATCCGATCGCACCCCCGCCACAATTTCCACAAAAGACCGCCCCAATCCCTTCCAACTAAAGGATTGTGCCGATTTCTCGATCGCGCGCCACCCCTCCCTAACTATAAATGAACCCAAATCGCTAAAATTAAAAAAAGATACGTAATAGGCAGGCAGGCGTCAATGATCCCAACAGTTATAGAACAATCCGGTCGCGGCGAACGCGCCTTTGACATCTACTCGCGACTCCTGCGCGATCGCATCGTCTTCTTGGGCCAACAGGTTGACTCAGACTTGGCCAACCTGATCGTTGCCCAATTGCTATTTTTAGACGCCGAAGACCCGGAGAAAGATATTTACCTCTATATCAACTCCCCTGGGGGTTCGGTAACAGCAGGTATGGGCATTTTTGACACGATGAACCACATCCGCCCCGACATTTGCACTATTTGTCTCGGTTTGGCAGCCAGCATGGGCGCTTTTCTGTTGAGTGCCGGCGCTAAAGGCAAGCGGATGAGTTTGCCTCACTCCCGGATTATGATCCACCAACCTCTCGGCGGAGCTCAAGGACAAGCAACGGATATTGAAATTCAGGCTAAAGAGATTTTGTACCACAAACGCCGCCTGAACGAACATCTTGCCAACCATACCGGTCAGCCGCTTTCCCGCATTGAAGAAGATACCGAACGGGATTTCTTCATGTCCGCTGAAGAAGCAAAGGACTACGGATTAGTAGATCAAGTGATCGATCGCCGTCCTTCCGCCAGCCGCCCGATCGCCGCTGTGGTCTAAATAAAAAGTTAAAAATCAAAAATGAGGAAATATTCTTCATTTTTGATTTTTAATTTTTAACGGTCATATAGCAGTTTTCAGTGGAGTGAATTACAGATGCTGGGGCGCTTGATACGGCGTCATAGTTAAGTCCTGACTGTATTTCATACAATTGAAAACTGCTATATGTAGCTTTTTCTCAAAAAACATCACACCTAGAAACCCTACATAATTACTAGGGCAAAGATTCGAGATATTGCAGGAAGTCGAGCAATTCTACTTGATTTAAGAAATGCCGCGCTTCTTTGCCGTAACCTTGTTTGAGATAATCTTTTCCTTGGCTGGGAGTCCAGTTCAACCGCTTGATTTCCTCAGTAGTTCTGCTGTAGATTTCCAGATATTCTAGAAAGTCTACCAACTGTTCGCTAGAAAGCTCTCTCTGCGACGACTTGCCGTAATTGTGTTCGAGACAGTCAGTTTCTTGTTTCTTAGTCCATTTCAAGCGCCTGAGGATTGCCTCTATTTGGGCGATCGTATCAGAATTATCCTCGATCGCATCGCTGGGGATTCCCACCGCGATCGGTTGCAATTCCCTGACTTCGGCGGCACCCTGTAACACTTGACTTTGGCTAGCAGTCGGCACATCCAGTTCCGCGATCGGTTCGCCGTAGCTGGAAGAAAGCCAAGCGTCCGAGTCTAACTGCTTCGGTACAAATCCAGTAGCCTCCGCCCGATCGACCGTTGGCGGCAGCGGTTCCGGTACAGGTGCGATCTGCTCTTCATCTAATTTCGCTTCACTATTGACAAAATTGCTTTGATGTGGTACTTGCAATTTGTCGGAAACAGGCATTTCTAGAACCGGAAGAGGAACACTTGTCGGCTGCACGGGAACGGGAGCAGCAGCAGGAGGGGAAACTGGAACAGCAGCAACCGGAGCAACCGGAGCGGGAGAAACACGGTCGATCGCACGATCGGGCGCAGCAAATCCGAGGACTGCGAGCGATCGCAACCGGGCGAGGTCTTCAGCACCCTCAACAGACTCAGCAGCCGACATACCCGTAGCGAGAGTTTTGCCGTCAACCTGAACCAGACAGCGAACAACAAACTTACCGTGATGAACAGTCAGCAACTCACAGATTAACTGTCCAGCGGGATAAAGGGCGCGAAATTCAGCAAACATAATTTTTTGACCCTGAAACCAGAAGGGGCTGATGACTTAAGTTTAATACACCCCAGCGAAAACAATTTTCTGAAAGCACATATTCAACATACAATAAATGAAAGGTGAGTCATCCGCGCAACCTTTCACGCCACTAAACCCCATCCCACATCCAGCGGTTTTAGCTAACAAGCATCGGGCGTCATTTCTATCTATAGGAGATGACACAGCAACTAAGCAAAAGTAGTAAAAGTCTCCGGTTTTGTGTACCTTGCACTTTCTACAGCACAGATTGCTCCCGACCCGCTCGTTGCACCTCTGTCCGCAAGGGCCGATCGCGTGCAAAAAACAGGGGCATCGCAGCGGCGAGCTACTAGCAATTTTGCCTCGATCCGGTAAGTTCTTTGCTAAAGCAAGAGGCAAGAGGCACTTCAAAAGGAAGAAGGAACAAGGCAGAAGGAAACAAGGCAGAAGGCAGAAATGCACATTTTCTCCCTCTCCATCCCTCCATCGGCTCATCCTCGACTCAAGCCGTTGCTTTCAGTATCGAGCCATCTTTTAAGAACCGACAGGGGCTTTCTAATTCGCGAAGTGCTCGACGCTGCTGACCTAAAAGCAAACAAACCAACGCTAAAAAATTGTATTGGGGAATAGCGTGCGGGACATTTGTCTGCACCGTCAGCAGTCAGTTCAAGACAGACAGCAGACAATTAGCACCAAGCCGGTGTCGGGAGAGAATCTCAAAAAAACCTCGCGATGAAACAAGGTGGCCGTGCTCGCGTCTCCACCTATCAACCCGCGCATTTGTTGGGAAGCAGGCACTGCGAGTATCCGAGGGAGTGCGGCTGATTTCGCCAAAATTAGACTAATTGCTGGAAACAAGAGGATCGATCGCTACATGGAATTTTCTATCGCTGCACTGCTGGCAAATTTTACAGAAGACAAATTAGTGGCCCCTAAAGCATTGGAGAAAAAACTCGACTGCAACGACGCCACCAGTCAACTCAAACTTCAAATCGCATTAGAAGCTCTAGAGAAAATTGGCATATTAGTCAAAGACAAAGGCCGCTACCGCCGAGTAGCTGAAGACGACGTAGTAGAAGCAAAACTGCGCTGTTCGAGCAAAGGATTTTGCTTTGCTATTCAAGACGCCGAAGGCTCAGAAGACGTTTACGTGCGGGAAAGTCACCTCTCGACAGCTTGGAACGGCGATCGAGTCTTAGTCAAAATCATCAAAGAAGGCAGCCGCCGCCGATCGCCCGAAGGCGAAGTCATGCTGATCCTCGAACGCGCCAACCCCTCGGTACTGGCGCGAGTCAAGCAAACCTCCACTCCCACCGGCCGCCTCAGCTACAGAGCAATTCCCCTAGACGATCGGCTGCTGTTTGAACTAGACTTGCTCGCAAATGGCACAAATCTCCAAGAGGCGATCGACCACCTAGTACACGTCGAAGTCAAACGCTACCCCCTCGGCACCCACCGCCCAGTCGGCAAAGTAGTACAGGTACTCGGTTCCGACGCCGAAGCCGCTGACGACCTCGACATCGTATGCTGCAAACACGACTTGCCGCGATCGTTCCCCGCCGCCGTCATCAAAGCAGCCGAAAATTTGCCCAGCAAAGTCAAAAAAACCGACATCAAAAAACGGCTAGATTTGCGTAACATTCTGACTGTTAGCTTCAGCAAAAACGAACCGGGAACAACCAACAGCGAAAACGATAGCCCTCGATCCCAGGAGGAAAATCTCTCCGAAGGAGGAGCCGAAAACGAGTTCGATCCGACCTCATTCCTCTCCGATCCGCCAGTAGAACGCGCTTTGTCGATCGAAACCCTGAAGCCCGGCCGCTGGCAAATAGGAATCCACATCAGCGACGCCGCCGAGTACGTGCAGCCAGAAACCCCGATCGACCGCGAAGCCCGCAAGCGAGGCACCGCCGCCCATCTGGGAGAAAAAATCATCGCCGTACTGCCAGAAACCCTCAACGAGCGCTGTTCTCTGCTGCCAGACACAGAACGGCTGGCATTTAGCATACTGCTAACCCTAGACGAATCAGGAGAACTCCTAGAATACGAAATTCAAACCAGCGTCATTCAAATTGACTACCACCTCACCTACGAGCAAGCTCAAGCAATTCTCGAACCAGGCGATGCCGAAGAGCACCCTTTATCCTCCGCCCTCCGTCCTTTCCTCGATCAAATCGGCGCAGCCTCACAGGCAGCCAGACAGACAAGGCTCAAGCGGGGAGCTTTTGAACTAAATTTGCCCGACGCTAACTCTCACTTCGACGACGAAGGCGAATTAGGAGCTTTTGCAGTCGCTCCGGCCGCCGAGTCGGCTGTCTCCGAGTTGGTCGTACTCGCCAACCAAGCTGTCGCCACCCACCTGCAAGCCTTGGGAGTCCCAGCAATCTACCGCGTCCAGCCGATGCCAGACCCGGCAGACATTCAAGAGTTCATCAAACTCTCGAACAACCTCGGAGGCGAACTGTATCTCGAAAGCGAAGAAGAAGTTCTGCCCTTTGACTTTCAGCGATTTACCCAGCAGTTTGCCGGCCTCAAGTCCGAAAGAGTTCTCACCTACCTGCTCGAAGACACCATGAAACCCGCTGTTTACAGCACCACTCCCAAGCCGCACTTCGGTTTGGCGCTGCCAGAGGGTTACACCCGCTGCACTTCGCCGCTTTCCCGCTACGCCGATTTGCTGGTGCTGCGGGTGTTGCAGGCCGTGTTCGAGCAAGGCCGCAGCAGCCGCACAACTCGGGCTAAGGAAAAAGTTGACTTGCACCATTCCTCCTGTCACGGTCAAATTACTTGGAATGTTCTCCCACCAGATTTGCACCACGAATTTGAGACAGAGTTTGCATCGGCGGTGGTACACCTGACGGAACGCGAAAGGGTTGCTGAGGATGCCGAAAGCGATTTGCAGGGATTGAAGAAAACCGGATTGATGAAAGAACGCACCGGGCAAACTTTTCAGGGTTTGATTACAGGTGTACAGTCTTACGGTTTCTTTGTGGAAATTGAGGTGCGGCCGCCGGAGAGCGACATCTTGCGTGTTGAAGGATTGGTACACGTTTCTTCGCTAAAGGATGACTGGTACGAATATCGATCGCGCCAGCAAACTCTGGTGGGTCGCAAAAACCGCAATCAGTACCGTTTGGGCGATCGGGTAGAAGTTCAAGTCAAGAGTGTTGACTACTACCGCCAGCAAATTGATTTAGTTGCAGTTGGCGGCGGCAGTCAAGCTTTTGATGATGATGAATAATCAGTTGAATGTTGACAGTTGACTGTTGATTTTTCTCAATACTTAGTTGTTATTGTCTAGCAACTAAGTATTTAGAGGTTGGCAGCAAACTATACTCAGCAATAATCAAAAAATAATTAATGACTAATATCAAATCCGATAGCATCGGAATTGTAAAATCCAGTAAACAGTTAATAATCACGGACGGTGCAACCGGAATCGATCTAATTTATCTGCGTTAATCTGTGTTTATCTGCCTGTATCTGCGGTTTAAAAAATAGAATGTATTAACCGCATATGACAAGGGATTGACGCTGATTCACGCAGAGATAGAGAAGAGATTTATGAATAATTCCGATGCTAACAGATTTGATACAACAACTAATTACTAACAACAGTCAACCGTCAACTAACAAATAACTAATGACGAATAACTACCCCCTCATTGTAGGAGTTACCGGTGCATCGGGACTGATTTATGCCGTGCGAACTCTAAAGTTTCTGCTGGAAGCCGATCGCGCTATTGAACTGGTCGCTTCCAAGTCTACTTACATGGTTTGGCAAAGCGAACAGAACACCCGAATGCCCGCAGAGCCGACGCTTCAAGAGGAATTCTGGCGGGAACAAGCAGGAGTAGCCACAATGGGTAAACTTCGGTGCCATCCCTGGCAAGATGTCGGTGCTAATATTGCTAGTGGCTCCTTTCGCACCCAAGGGATGATCGTTATTCCCTGTAGCATGAGTACGCTGGGCAAATTGGCGGCTGGCTTGAGTTCGGATTTGCTCGAAAGAGCGGCCGACGTTCAGCTCAAGGAGGGGCGAAAATTGGTACTCGTGCCTCGCGAAACGCCTTTTAGCTTGATTCACCTGCGGAATTTGACTACCTTGGCAGAAGCTGGAGCTAGAATTGTACCAGCGATTCCTGCTTGGTATCACAATCCGCAAACTATTGAAGATTTGGTAGACTTTGTGGTGGCTCGCGCTTTAGACCAGTTGGGGATTGATTGCGTTCCTCTCAAACGCTGGAAGGAAGAAGAGTAATAATTAGTAATTAGTCATTAGTCATTAGTTATTAGTCATTTACAAATTACCAATTAAAATTTG
Organism: Microcoleus sp. BROC3; assembly: GCF_036702515.1. Lineage (NCBI taxonomy): Bacteria > Bacillati > Cyanobacteriota > Cyanophyceae > Oscillatoriales > Microcoleaceae > Microcoleus > Microcoleus sp. BROC3. Next base: position 63,873 of record NZ_JAUBTQ010000028.1, on the reverse strand, counting down.
ATATGCGACCTGTATTTTTGCTAGTAATTGTGGTGGGGTTAACTATTTTTGCCCTGCAAAATGTGGAGCCGGCATTATCGCTGGTGTTTTTGGGAGTTCGATCGCCTGCTTTGCCCTTATCTATTTGGATTTTGCTCGGCATGGCGGCGGGAGTTGTCACCTCTTTATTAATTTCTGGTTTGCTCGCTTTTTCAAATTACCTATCTCAAACGCGAGACCGTATCGGTGACAGTCGCAGCCGTCCCGATAGTTTCGGGAAAGACATGAGGACACCTTACACCTCGCCTCCCCCTCCTAGAAAACAGGAAATTGACCCGGATCTGAATTGGGAAAATAGCCAAACTCAGTCTGCTGCTTCCTACCGAACTGAGTACGGGACACCTGCGGGTTACAGTGCCCGGACTTTCCAGCAAGAAACTCCGAACCCTGCTGGGGCGAAGGATTACGCTCAACCGGGGACTTATGCAGCAGCGGCAGACGATGAGGATGATTGGGTCTCAGATGGCTCAAAATCCGGCTCTCAAGGCGGTGATGATGATTGGGGGGACGATCGCGATGTTCCCGATCGACCGCAGGTAAATGACGTTGCAGGGGCAAATCCGAGGGATTACGAAGCTAAACAGGAACCGAAAAGCAAGTCTTGGGCTGGCTCGGTATACTCTTACGGGTATCGAGATCCGAGCCAGTCAGGGGTGGGGCAAACTGAGTCTGTCTACGATGCAGAGTATCGGGTGCTGGTTCCCCCGCAAGATGCGATACCTAAGCCAGGTGGCGGGGAAGTACCGAACAATCCTAGTGTAGAAGCTGAGGATGATTGGGGATTAGATGAGGATGATGAGTTTGAGGAGGACGAACCCCCCAGTGGCGGGCGGATTGACTTGAAAAAATAGAAAAATATCGGAGGATTTGGCAGTGGATTGGTTGAGGGGAGTGAATATCTATCTCGTCGGAATGATGGGTGCGGGAAAAACAACGGTGGGGCGGATTTTGGCAAGAAAATTAAAATACCGTTTTTTTGATACTGATGAACTAATTGTTCGAGTTGCTAATCAGTCAATTGCTGAGATTTTTGAGCGAGAAGGGGAAGAGGCATTTCGGGAACTAGAAACTAAAGTGCTCGGGGAATTGTCTGCTTATAAAAATTCGGTCGTGGCTACGGGCGGCGGTATTGTTGCCCGATCGATGAATTGGGGTTACTTGCACTACGGTATAGTGGTTTGGCTGGATGTGCCTGTAGATCAACTGTACGATCGACTGCGTTCGGACACCGCTCGACCCCTACTGCGGGAGGGCCAGATCAAATCTAAGCTGCAAAGCCTTTTGAACGAGCGAGAGCGTTTCTACACTCAAGCAGATGTCCGAGTTTGCATTCGTGTAGGCGAAAGACCTGAAGAGGTCGCCACTAGGGCCATAGAGGAAATCCACAAAGTTCTCAAATCAGAAACCGGGCATGATATCAAATCAGAAACCGGACATGATATCAATTAATACACTCGGAAAACCGATTTGTGGAAAAATAACAGGCTTCTGAGGACTTTTGATACCGTTTCAAAAAAAATAACCTGTCTTGGACGCAAAAACCCCGTTTCTTCACGTAATTGGGTAATATACGCTCGAAGGTGACAACGAGAAACCGGGTTTTTTTGGGAAGCGTGCGGCCAGGACGGATCGTGCAACTTTAGCCTCGCGATCCCAACCCTTATGTGATAAGTCATTCCCAATTCTTCAATTCTGTATTCTAAAATCTAAAATGGATTACCCGTAAAAATACTGATTTCTGCGTGAATGTGTCGGTTTAACCGCCCAATGTTTGGGAATCAACCGGGTTTGAGTGGATGCGAGGCGTAAGTTTTTTTTAAGTGTGAGGATTCGGGGATGGGGAGATTTTATGGAAAAACTAATGGCAGACTCGTCTGATGCGTTAAAGTCGGCTATTGAGTTCTCCCTAAAAATAAAAGGGCCCCACCGCTGAAGGGCTGTAGGGCGCAAGGACAGTTAAACGCTAACTTGATTGTCGGGAAATTTAGCATCAATGCTATCGTCCTATGTGACGATTTTACGATCGTCCATTCACTCATCAACTCTCCCGTATCAAAAAATGTAACCCTGCATCGATCGCATCTAAGCTGTCCTATTCTAAAAACAATACCTCATGCATTCTGACGAGCAGCTCCCTAAAGCTGCTTTTTTATTGCGGTCGAGTTTTTGGCTGCGGGACTTGCGGGATCTTGGCAATAACATTTTGAGCAAAAGTCGCTACAGTTCAATACTGCCCTAGGGGTTTTCAGTTCCACCCCAGGTTTGTCGGTAATTGGTAATTAGTAATTAGTAATTGGGAATTAGTAACCCGCAACGGGGAATCGGCAATTGAGATGCTGTACCTCACCAGGCTTGAAAACTGCTATGATTACGGCGCGGAACGGGGAATTAATCCGGTGGGGGATTGAAAAAAAATAAGCTGTATTTATTGATGGGCGATCTGATAGTTTTCGGCTAAATATCCGTTGCGAGTTATAGAATTTGGTTGGATGAATTTCCCGTTCCTCATTAAGAGAATACGAGCCTGCCTGTTTTTAACAAAAACTCCATCGCTCCGCCCAACCCCACACCTGTTAAAGAAATGGTAGCTAATACCGCAAAAGCCCGCCAATTCTTCCAACCAGACATTTGAATATCGAGTCTTGCCAAAGCTCCGGCTGAAATCAAGAGTAAACAAGTAGCAAAAAGGTGCATCCAGGCAAAAACTACCACTGCCACAAAAGCTCCTACAATAATAGAAAGAAAAGCACCGATATCACTCGAAAACCACCGCAAAATTAAGGCCTTTATGCCTCTCAGAGGGAACGCCAAGGCGACAGCCAACACTAAAATTGAAGCTATGGCTAGAAACCAAGTCAGGTGCGGTGGAACATCAAACTCCGATAATTTCCAGCCCAAAGTGAAATAAGTAACAAAAAGTAGAGTTAGGGAAACCCAAGAGTTTTTTTTCATCCAATGGCACAATTAGGAGAACCAGGCAAAAAAAAGATGATGAGCCCGATGAGTTTGTACAGTGTCTAGAGGTTAGTAGAAATAGCTTGCACCGGACAAGTGGGGATGCACTGCTCGCAAACGATACACCGCGATCGAGCAAAACTTAGTTTAAAGCTTTCGGGGTCAAGGGTCAAGGCTTCTGTCGGGCAAACCCCCGTACACAAACCGCAGTGAACGCAGATATCTTCGTCTATGAGTATTTCCCGACTGGCTAGGGAAACGCCGATATTTTGCGATCGCATCCAGTCGATCGCCGCTTCTAGTTGGTCGATATCCCCTGATAACTCTAGCACCAGTTTGCCGACTTGATTCGGAGCCACCTGAGCGCGGATAATGTTGGCAGCAACATTAAAATCCTTGGCTAGTCGATAGGTGACAGGCATTTGGATCGATCGTTGCGGAAACGTCAGCGTCACCCGTTTTTTCACCCTGCAACTCCTCGGTAATTTACAAACAATGTATCTTATCTTATGTTCTAGCGCACTTTTTCTAATTACTGACCTTAGTTAAATATTTAATGAGATTAGTCTCATTCTCTCAAAATGTGGTATAATATGAATCGGTTATTAAAAATAAAAACATAAAAATAAAATCGCCATTTATTTTATGACTCTCAATTCGCCCAACTCAACTGCTGCCCCCGCACCCCAAAATCCCGAAACAAAAGTCGCTACGCGCATCAGAAACTTAACGATCGCGTTAGCAGCGATCGCCCTTTCAGTATCTATCTTCTTCGGGCTGCAAACTCAAACGCCGTCAAGTAGTCTCACTGAAATGGCAAAAGCCTCCGCACCCTTAGAAACAGCTTTAGCAAACGGCAAACCCACGCTAATGGAATTTTATGCTAATTGGTGCGGTAGCTGTCAGGCAATGGCTAACGATCTGAGCGAAATCAAACAGAAATACGCCGAACCGCTGAATTTTGTAATGCTAAATGTAGACAATGACAAATGGCTGCCAGAAATCACTAAATATCGAGTAGACGGCATTCCGCACTTTGTCTATTTGAACGATAAAGGCAGTGCGGTTGCTGAAACAATCGGCGAAATGCCGCGCACTATTATGGAAGCTAACTTAGAAGCTTTAATTGCAGGAAAACCTCTGCCACACGTCCAAGCAGCAGGTCAAGTTTCTAATTTTACTCCCCCCACAGGGCCTGTGAAAACAAGTAGCTCCGACCCCCGCGCCCACGGCAGTCAAGTACAGTGAAAAAAGTCAGTAGTCATTAGTCATTAGTCATTAGGAGCGGTTTGACGGTAAAAATGGTGGTGTATACTCAGCAAGCTCAGAAACGTGAAACCCTGCTGAGTATATAAGCAACCGGAGGATCGGGCTTTATGACTGGTGCAGGACACTGATAGTTGATAGTAACGCGCGCTCGGTTAATGTGTATGTCAACTTCGCAGAAATGACCCAGAATTAACATTAAACCGAAAACCACGGCAGCCCCAGCAATCAATTTGAGAATGTTTAATAAAAGATTAATAAAAAAAAGTAAAATATTACATTTATTTCGCACCCAAAAATACAAACATTTAAATCTGATTCTTAATAAAAATATCGAAATATCATCACAAATTTCTTTGAGCCTGCGATTTCCCATAGCATTCTCCATTGAGCATGATTCTTACTCCCTCAGTAAGCTTTACAGAGCTTTAAGCGCTCTAGCTGCTGTTACAAGCCTAAGCCGTAAGCCGATATTTTACCGGAATTAGGGCTATTTTAAAAGTACGGTTAGAGATTGTGCTGAGTATAAACCCATTTGCGCGATCGACTACCTCTAAAGGAATATTCAAAAAAATATTTTTCATAATTTATTAAGATTTATTATAGTAGTTGTAAGGTGCCGAGCCTAAATATTCTCTGATTCTCCCAAAAAATCAAGACTGACGCACCCTACTAGAATTGATCGAACAGTCAGATTCACGCAAGTCAACCGCCAACAAGTAGTGAGGAAAATTGACAGATGACCGCCGACAAAACCGGATTCAGCATTAGTGCGACCGCCATTCGCCGCCACATCGGCACCCTCATGCTGACACTTGCGATTATAGTCGTGGGCATTTTCTACATCACCCAACTGCCCGTTGACTTGCTGCCCTCCATCACCTATCCCCGCATCAGCGTGCGCTTAGACGCCCCCGGAGTCTCGCCAGAAGTTGCAGTTGACGAAATTACCCGCCCCCTCGAACAAGGACTTTCAGCAACAGAAGGAGTCACGCAAGTTTTTTCCCGCACGCGGGAAGGACAAGTCAGCGTCGATTTATTCTTCAGACCTGGCGGCGATATTGACCAGGCTCTTAATGACGCTACAGCCTCCGTCAACCGCATTCGCAACCGACTTCCCGATACGGTTGAATCGCCAAATCTGTTTAAATTTGACCCTTCTCAACAGCCGGTTTACGAATTTGCCCTGACTTCAGACTCGCGACAAGGGGTAGATTTGCGGGTATTTGCCGATGAAGAATTAGCCAGGGAAATTAACGTTATTCCCGGAGTAGCTTCCGTTGACGTTTCCGGCGGCGTTCAAGAAGAAATTCAAGTTAATATTGACCTGAACCGGCTGCAAAGTTTAGGAGTTAATCTTAACGACGTTTTTAATGCTTTGCGCGATCGCAATTTAGACACTTCTGGCGGCCGGCTGCGGCAAGAATCTAACGAACCGCTGACGCGCACAATCGGTCGCTTTAAAACAGCTTCTGAAATCGCCAATCTTTCCTTTCAAGTATCCGGTTCCAACCCGCCAAAACGAGTTTACCTGCGCGATTTTGCCCAAGTCAATGACGGAACGGAAGAACAGCGAGTAAAAGTTTTTCTCAATCAAAAACCTGCCGTTAAAATTAGCATCTTGAAACAGCCGGACGCCAACACGATTACTGTTGTAGACGGAGTGAAAAATCGCATCAAGGAAATGCAGGAGTCGGGCTTAATTTCGGCGGACATGACCGTAGTTACTACCTTAGACGAATCCAGATTTATCCGCAATTCCTTAGCCGATGTGGCGAATGCGGGGGTTTCAGGGGCAGTGCTGGCTGCGATCGCAGTTTTGTTCTTTTTAGGCTCCCTGAGACAAACCCTGATTATCTCTCTGACTATTCCCCTGTGTACTCTAGCAGCCATTATTTTAATGCGGCTGTTCGGTATGTCGCTGAATTTATTTAGTTTAGGCGGTTTAGCGCTAGGAATCGGTCAGGCGATCGATACCAGCGTAGTTATTTTAGAAAATATTGTAGTCGGTCTAGACAGCAACCCTCATCTGAAAAAAGGCAAAATCAAAGATCGAAAAGAACGCACGATAGAAGAGTCGGTAGAGCGGAGTGAAGAAGTAGAATCAGCAATGGTTGCCTCTACAGCGGCAAACTTAGTATCAGTGCTGCCATTTTTGCTGATCGGTGGCTTCTTTTCACTGCTATTTAACGAATTGATTTTGACAATTAGCTTTGCAGTAGCAGCGTCTCTGCTAGTAGCTTTAACGGTAGTGCCGATGCTGACTTCTCGCTTGATGGGAATGTCTTATTCCAGCGGTATCAGTCAGTTCGGGCCGATAAAACATTTCAACCGCGGTTTTGAAAACGGCACGCGAGCCTACGGTTCAATGCTGTCAAAAGTGCTGGGTTTGCGGTTAATTATCATTGCCCTCGCTTTTGTAATTTTAGGTGGCGGCACTTGGGTGATGGTGGGACAAATTCCCCAAGAAATTTTGCCAAGAGTTAATACAAGCCAAGCCAGATTATTTGCTTCATTTCCTCCGGGTACTAACTTGGAAACAAATCAAAAAGTGATTGCTGCTGTCGATAAAATTCTACTAGAACAGCCAGAAACAGAGTACACTTTAACGACAGCGGGAGGGCTGCTGTTCGGCAACAATACGGTTGAAAATTTGCTCCGGGGAAGCAGCACAATTACGCTCAAATCTGGTACCAATACCACCGACTTTACAGAAAGAATGACTGAGGAATTGAAAAAAATTGACCTTCCTAAAGGAACTCGTCTGCGGTTAGTTCCAGAATCGATTAGGGGTTTAGTTTTAACTAATTCTCCAGTGCGGGGTGGCGAAATTGATGTCGTGGTTCAGGGGGACACTGAAGAATCATTGCAGGAAGCAGGCCGTCAGATATTAAAAGCATTAGATGAGAAGGTAAAATTAGCCCGGTTTCGACCGGAGGCAGACCCGCCGCAGTCAGAGGTACAAATTCGTCCAGACTGGGAAAGGGCTGCTGTGTACGGGCTGACAGCCCAAGATATTGGGGAGACAATTCAGACAGCAATTGAAGGTGCTGTTCCCACTCAGTTGCAGCGGGGAAACCGATTAATAGATGTGCGGGTGCAGTTCGATCGCACTTCTGTCAAATCTATTCCCCAACTCGGACAAATTCCATTATCTGGCGGCAATAACAGCATCATCCGTTTAAGCGACGTGGCCAATATTACGATCGGCAAAGCGCCTGCAGAAATTCAGCGTCTCAATCAGCGCCAAGTTTTCTTAGTTGTCGGAAACTTGAATAAGGGTGCAAGTCTCGGCGATGCTGTTCAGCAAGTCGATGCAGTTTTATCAGAACTGAAGTTGCCGCGAGGAGTAAGAATTGTGCCGAGTTCGGCTGCTGAAACTAATGAGCAATTGCAAACTTCTCTCAAGCTTTTGGGAGGGTTGGCGACTTTTTTAGTGTTTGTAGCGATGGCGGTGCAGTACAATTCTTTGGTTGACCCGCTGGTGATTTTGCTGACAGTGCCGCTGGCGTTGGCGGCGGGAGTATTCGGGCTTTATGTGACCAAAACTGCGATCGGTGCGACGGTGATGATCGGGGCAATTTTGCTAGTGGGAATTATCGTGAATAACGGTATTATTATGGTGGAGTTGGCGAACCAAATTCGGGAAGAGGAAGGGGTCGATCGCACAACAGCAATTCTCAGGGCGGCACCTCAGCGCTTGCGTCCGATTTTGATGACAACTATTACTACAGTTTTGGGTTTGTTTCCCCTAGCTTTGGGAATTGGAGAAGGTTCGGAGTTTCTGCAGCCTTTGGGTGTGGTGGTGTTTTCGGGTTTGTCGCTGGCGACGCTGCTGACGCTGTTTATTATTCCCTGTTTCTATATTTTGCTGCACGATTTCTTTGGGATGTTTGCAGCGAAGAAGAAGCCGCAGGCGGTTGCTATTCCCGTACAGAAGGCGGCGAGAAAGACTCCGAATTTATAGGAATTTCTCCTCGTTTTCCTCGTTCCTAGGCTCTGCCTAGGAACACAGATCCGGAGGCTCTGCCTCCACTTCTTCCCAGACAGCGAGGCAGAGCCTCTGGACATCGGTTCCCAGGCAGAGCCTGGGAACCAGCTAAAAACCGACTGTAGATTTTGAGGGAAAGTGCGATCGATTTTAGTCCTCTTTGAGAGGACTTTTGCTATGAGACAGGGAATTCATTCCCTGTCGGACTGCGGAACTCACAAGTAATACCGGTACTGAATTGGATGTTCAGTTGAGACGCCTAGAATTAGTCAATAAGGTGTGTTTGACATCCATTTTTTTTGTGTTACAATAATACTACATAAAAAACTGGCAAAACAAACTTAAACAAAAATGCCCTACGAAAAATTAGACATATCAACCCCAAAACCAGTATTATCTTGGGCAAATCACGCCCTGGGCGAAAAAGAAACCAAGATGGCAGAAAATGTAGCATCTTTGCCATTTGTATTCAAACACGTCGCACTAATGCCGGATGTACATTTAGGAAAAGGTGCTTTAGTCGGTTCCGTAATTGCCACAAAAGAAGCGATTATTCCGGCTGCGGTGGGCGTGGATATTGGTTGCGGGATGGCTGCGATCAAAATGCCTTTCACCGCCAACAAATTAGAAGGCAAACTCAAACAAATTCGCCTCGATATCGAAGCCGCAATCCCTGTGGGATTTGCGGAAAATAAAGAAGTAGAAAAAACTGTCACTAACTGGCAAAAATGGGGCGAGTTTAAGGAACTTCATCAAGGCGTACAGCACCAAGACAATAAAGCCTTAAAACAAATGGGTTCCCTGGGTGGTGGCAATCATTTTATTGAGGTTTGCGTTGATACTGAAAACTTTGTTTGGCTGATGCTGCATTCCGGTTCTCGCGGCATAGGGAATTTGCTAGCACAGCAGCACATCGAGACTGCTAAACATTTAGCTAAACTGGCAGAAATTAATCTGGCTGACAAAGATTTGGCTTATTTTGTAGCGGGTACGCGGGAGTTTGCCGCTTACTGGCACGATTTGCAGTGGGCTCAAGATTATGCTCGTTTTAATCGCGATGTAATGATGAATCGGTTTAAGCGGATTGTCGAAAAGCACGTCGCGGGCGGCAAATCTGTTAAACCGTTATTAGAGGTGAATTGCCACCACAATTACGCGGAAAAAGAGGTGCATTTTGGCGAAGATGTGTATGTGACTCGCAAGGGTGCTGTGCGCGCGGATGTTGAGGATTACGGGATTATTCCGGGTTCGATGGGGGCGAAATCTTTCATTGTTAAAGGGAAGGGAAATGCTGAAAGTTACTGTAGTTGCAGTCACGGTGCGGGGCGCTTGATGTCTCGCACTCAAGCTAAAAATGTATTTACTCTTGATGATTTTGTGCGGCAGACTGACGGGGTTGAGTGTCGCAGAGATGAGCAATTTTTAGATGAAATTCCGGGGGCTTATAAGCCGATTGAGGAGGTGATGAGTCAGCAGTCGGATTTGGTGGAAGTTGTGGCGACTTTGAAGCAGGTGGTTTGTGTCAAGGGGTGACAGAAACTGGTTTATTTGTACTTCACCTATCTGACAAGTGCTGTATGGCAAGAGGGGGAAATTGAGCTTAACTCGATTTCCCCCTCTTGACAAACGCTTTGTTTTCTGAAGCTTTTCTCTAACACACCATCTGTCTCGACTCAATTTCTAGCAAGCGCAGCAGTGTTTCATCGCCCTTGGCCTTGGCTGCTTGCTTTCTACGATCGAGAATGTTGCAAATATTCGCCTGGTGCACTTGCGCCACTTCCACAACTGTTGGGTAATATTCCACCGTCGTTGAGGCGCGAGCTGCTGCCACATCCCGATCGCCAGCTTGAGCATCTCGCTTTTTGGTATTGTTGGTGCCACCGTATTTTTTGGGGTTGGGAATGTGTCTCGGATACCGATAGTTCCAGTTTTGGCCCCGGTATTTGCCCGCGACTTCGCCTTCGACCATATCAACTGTAGGAATGTCGTACTCGTAGTTTGAACCGCGATAAGTGAGTTTCATATTTTTTGATCCTTATATGTATGAAGATAAAAAGGGCAGTCAGGTCAGGGTTGATTTTCTTGGCTAAAACTTTTTTAGTTTCTGTATTCAATTATACTGTTTTTTTAGATAAATCGCTTTTATTTACAATAATTAATATTTTGAGGGGGAGACGGCAAGAAAAAACCCGCCGCAGCGGGTTTAATCGAGTTTTGGACTAATTGGAGCAGCACCCTGAGCGAAACTGCTTCGGTTCCGAAGAACTAGCCGACTGTCACCTGATCGGTTTGCACGCCTGCGGCACCTTCTTCAGCAGAGGCGATCGCCACCAACTTGTCGAGAATTTCCTGACTGGGAACTTGACCTTTGAGAACAACCGTGCCGCTGAGCTGAGCCACATAAACAGTCTCGATATCAGCAACTTCTGGATCGCCGTCAAAAGCTAAAGCCACCCGCTTCGCGAGGCCACTTTCGTCAAAATTTCCGTCTGGGCCGACTTTAGCTGGAGCGATGGATTGCGCTTGTGCTGCTTGCTGTACTACTTGTGCCATCGGTTCAGCCGGGGCTTCAGGCTTTTCGAGTCCGAACAGTCTTTTAAACCAACCCATAGTAGTTGAGTCTCCTGAAAATACACTTTTTACACGATAGCTCTAGAATTCCAAAAGACTCGTAATTGTTGCAAAACTCAGCGAAATTTATCAAAATGTTTTATCGGGAGACTTTCACAATCTAAAATCTTAAATAGTATCTAGATGTTGATGTTGCTATTTGATGTATAGGACGATCGCTACGCCTTGGATAGCAGAGGCGTGGTCGAAATAGTTGCCCCACTGTCACCTTAAAAAACTGCAGAATGCGCCCGAATACATTCCCGTTTTGTTTAATTACCGGGGACATCTCGTGCCGGTCATCGATCTGTGTCCACTGATACAAGGAACCGTAACTCGCGCTTAATTGGGGGTAGTCCTGCATAAGTAGTGGTGCGATTTGATCTAACCCGGTCTGTAGAAGCAGATGAAAGGCAAAAATCACTACTTGTTTAGGAATTAGCAATTAGCAATTACCAATTTAGGACTGACGCACGATTGTTTAGAAACCGGTTTTTTTACGAAAATACGCGTTGTAGACCGCACCCAAGGTAAAAAACCCGGTTTCTGGGTGCCGATGCGTCCAGGACTGCAATTCTCAAGTCCCAATTACTACTCACCATTTCCCAATTAGAGATAGTTAAATCTAATTCTTAACTTTTTAGATAATATTGTTCTGCTTCCGACCAATTCAGTTTAAGCAACGAATCATCTCCCCATGTCAGCTTGAGACTCGGCTTAATTGCTGTCACGCCCAAAGCGCTAATAATCTGTGCTGCTACAGCTTTCGCCAATAGCGGCGGTACAGAATTTCCGACTTGGCGAAAACCGTGCCATTTTGTAACGTGAAATCTAAACCAGTCAGGATAAGAATGCAGCCGCGCAGCTTCTCTGACTGTAATGCACCGAGGGGCGATCGGGTGAATCGGTCTCGGCGAAGTATAAGCCCCCCTCGCCCTGTCGGTTCCCGCCCTGAGAGTGTTGCAAACTCCGTCGGGGTGAAGCTTGTAAAAACGGCTGATCGGCTCTTTTTCGCCGTGTTTGGCAGCCTGAAACCTTTCCATACATTCCTGAGAATGCTTAGTTCGCAAACTACAAGAGAGGATTTGTCGATCGTACTCGCGATCGTAGGAATAATCATCATCCAAACCATCAATTCCGCGCATTATACTCGCGTAAGTGCTGCACTTTCCGTACTCCGCCATTACCCAATCTCTGTGCAGCAACTCGCTGTACTTTTCCACATCCGGCAAATCTCCAATCGCATCCCAAACTGTCGGGACAGCAGGTAAATTAATTTTTTTATAGCGTTTAGGAATTTTAACTTTCGGCAGTATAGTCGTTTGCTGAGGGTATTTTGGCAGCTCATAATCTTTTTTGCAGCCAATCAGAAATAATCGTTTGCGAGCTTGAGGCACTCCGTAGTTAACAGCGTTGAGAACTTGATAATTTTCTTCTACTTTATAGCCTGCTTCCAGAAAAGAGCTAATTAAAATATTCAGGAGTTCTTTGTGTTCTCCTGATGCAATCCCCGGCACATTTTCCATTACAAAAAACTTTGGTTTTAGCTCCAAAACTAAGCGTTGAAAGTGAAAAATTAGAGAATTTCGCGGGTCGTCAACATCGCGCTTGCCCATCATGGAGAATCCTTGACAGGGCGAACCGCTGATTACTACGTCTATCTCGCGCCGCCCGATCGCCGATTTTTTCCGAATTTCTGAACCCGTAAGCTGTGTGACATCTTTGCACAGAATAGAACACAGCGGGAAATTAAACTCGTGTGTGGCGCAGTGAATAGGGTCAATTTCGACTGATGCGAGTACATCAAAACCTGCTTGTTCAAAGCCCAGGGTCATGCCGCCCGCGCCTGCAAATAAATCAACAGCGATCGGTCGCTTTTTCCGATTGCTTGGCATAACATTTCAATAAAAAAGTTGCTTTAATAGAAATTAAGGAAATCAACCGCGTTTCTGGTAATAAATCGTGGGTTTGTCAAGAAGCCATCCACAAAGGAACCGGGTTTCTACATAACCTTTTAATACAAAAATTGCTTTAATAAGCTGTATTTAATTTGACATTTTTCATGATTTCCGCAGCGGCCCGATCGCACACACCCACATCTCCGAGACTTTCGCGCATTTCCCGATAACCTGCCAAAGTTTGCTGGCGTCGATCGGCATTTTGCAGCAATTCCAGTGCGTGGTTCACTATATTTTCCGCAGTCGCCTCGTCTTGCAGCAACTCCGGGACGATCGGCTTCATTTGCACCAAATTGGGCGGAGACATAAAAGGAATCGAAAATTTCAGCACGTGGCGAGCAATAATCGCCGTAATCGGACTGACGCGATAGAGGACAACTTGCGGAACATCCAGCAAAGCCAACTCCAAATTAACAGTACCAGATTTAGTAATCGCCAGATCGGCAGCCGCCAAGATTTCCAGAGTTTGATTTTCTAACAAAGTAGCCCGCAAACCGTAATTCTCGATCGCCTGTTCGATTTTGCTGCGGAAAGCTTTGTTAGCAAGCGGAATCAAAAAATGAACTTCCGGCAATTTAGCTTGAATAATTTGAGCTGCCTCAAATATAACCGGCATCAGGTACTTGAGTTCTTGGTGCCTGGAAGCGGGAATTAGGGCGATCGATACCTGTTCGGGCACAATTCCTAAAGTTTTGCGGGCAACTTCCCGGCTGGGCGCAGATTGCATTCTATCCACCAAAGGATGCCCAACCCAACTCACTTCGGCTCCTTTTTTTCGATAATAAGAAGCTTCTTCGGGGAAAATTGCCAAAAGTTTGTCGCAAATATTGACAATCAGATCGGTATTGCGAGGAGAAATCGACCAAACCCATTCTTGAGGTGCGATGTACCAAACCACCGGCAAATCCGGCAAACAGCGGCGGATGTAGCTGCCAATACCGAGATTTGGAGTCAAATAATCAATCAATACAACCGCATCGGGGGGGAAGTTTTTTAGATATTGTTTAGCTTTTTCCTGAACTTTGATCGTCGGCCAAATATAGGGTACAGATTCTATAAGGCCCATAGAACCAATGCCCACAGTATCGCCTAAAATAGTAGCACCAGCTTCCGCCATACGAGGGCCGCCCAATCCTGTGATTTCTAACTCCAAACCTGCGGCGACAGCGTGACGTTTTAACGCTGCAATTAACAAAGCTCCTTGCAAATCTCCAGAAACTTCACCAGTGCTAATAAAAATTTTCATAAACTCCTCAATATCATCGGTAAGGTGCGTCAGACTAAAAACTCTTTGAGTTACCTCTAGGTGGTGACTGACGCACCCTACAGCTTCTTTCTACTTCTTCTACTTCTTTTACTTCTTCCTTCGTTTCCTTTGCGTCTTCGCGGTTCAACAATACTAATTCTTCTGACCCGAAAGAATTAATATAGGCCTCATTTACTTTTTGCCAGGAATCAAACCGCGCCGCCCTTTGGTTACAGACTGCTGCACAAATCTCCGCAGGTGCTGCAAGTGGGCGTTTTCTGGTAACAAATCCAACTGCTCCAAAGCTTGATTGAGAGTGTAGCCAGAATGGTATAAAATACGAAAAGTTTTTTTCAAAACAAGCAAATCTTCTTCTGTCAAACCAGCGCGTTGCAGACCGACTTTGTTGATTGCTCGCACTCTCGAAGGATTCCCCTCGACTAGCATATAAGGAGGTACATCTCGATCGATCCTGCTCAAGCCGCCCACCATAGACAAGCGGCCGATGTGGACAAACTGATGAACCCCCAAAACTCCGCTCAATCGGGCTTGAGACTCTATTTTAACGTGTCCGGCTAAGGCTACAGCATTCGCGATAATTACTCGATCGGCGATCGCGCAATTGTGTCCCACATGAACATAAGCCATCAATAGATTATGATTGCCAATAGTCGTGCTTTCCCCGGCTCCAGTAGCGCGGTTAATTGTCACGTATTCCCGAATCTGATTGCTATCGCCAATTTTCACCCTAGTCGGAGAACCCTCGTATTTCAAATCTTGAGGTTCCAAACCAATCGCCGCACCGGGGAAAATTTGATTGCGAGCGCCTATTTCGGTTAGCCCGTCGATAATTGCATGAGCGCCAATCTTAGTATTCGGCCCGATTTTCACTCTTTCCCCAATTACAGCATAAGCTCCCACTTCTACAGTCGGGTGAAGTTCAGCACCGGGATGAATCACAGCAGTTGGGTGAATCAAAGTAAGCATTTGTCTGTTTTTTTGCTGGTAAGTGGGAAGGAAGTTCGGCATCGCGCAGTGTAAGGGATTTAACGGATGGATGTTGACGGAAGAAGGAAGAGGAAAGAAGGAATTTTTTAAATTTTAAGATTGCTGCGTTCCGAGGAACGCTTCGCGGTTCTAATTTAAATTCAAAACTCACAAGTCAAAACTACCCGCAAGCCCTCACCAATTCCCCAATTTAATCTACCATCGAAAACATCAATTCTCCTTCACAAACTTTTTGTCCGTCTACTTCAGCCAGAGCCTGGATTTTTGCGAAGCGACGGCGTTTTACCCACAGCAATTCTACAGTCATCAGCAACTGATCGCCCGGTACAACCTGACGACGGAACTTGACTTTATCAATTCCGGTAAACATCCACAATCCTTGCTCGATGTCGGGCAACTGAGCGAGAACAATACCGCCAACTTGAGCCATCGCTTCGACAATTAATACCCCAGGCATAATCGGCCGTCCGGGAAAATGACCTTGAAAATGCGGTTCGTTGAAAGTCACATTTTTAATTCCTACAGCCCTCTCGGACGGCACGTAATCAACAATCTTGTCAACCAATGCAAAAGGATAGCGATGAGGTAATAATTTCTGAATTTCTTCGAGAGTAAAAGTAGATTTAACCGCTGGAGAATCCTCACCGTTTGTGGTGGAGACGGATTCAGAATTAGCAGTATTGAGGGTGTTAACTTCAGTCAGCGTGGACATTGCTTGAAGACTTTTGAGTGTGGTAGAAACGCGATGGATCGCGTCTTGGGTTGTGAATTGTAACAGGGGCTTGGCTCGAACCTTTGTTTCTAACTTGTCTCCTTCACGGCCCGCCCGCTTGGGAGTTTACGGCTAAGGCAAGTTGGACGTGCAGGTTGTGACTGGCTTTGTAAGCCAAGTAGTGAGCTTTTGGCCAAGTTCCTAGCAGACTGAGGTCGCCTGCTAAGTCTAGGATTTTATGGCGCACAGGTTCGTTGGCAAATCTCAAAGGCGGGTTGAGCCAGCCGGAGCGATCGCAAACTAGGGCGTTTTCTAGGGTACCACCTTTGATCAAACCTGCTTGTCGCAATTGGTCAACTTGGCGAGCAAGTCCAAAAGTGCGGGCTGGGGCGATCGCCGTCGCAAAACTTTCTGCCTCTGGCGACCAACTGTACCATTGATTGCCGATCGCCTGTTCTTCAAAATCAATTCCGTAACTAAACCGAGTTTCCGCTGACGGTAAAGCCGCTGCAAAAGCATCCCCGTGACGCACCCAAATAGGCTGTTCTAGGACGAAGGAGGAAGTGGGGTCTTGCTTCGATTCTTGAGGAACTAAGCCGGTACGGGCGATCGCCTCTACCCAAACCAGAGCCGAACCGTCCAGCAGCGGCACTTCCGGCCCATCAACCTCAATTCGAGCATTATCCGCTCCCATCCCCGCCAAAGCGGCTAATAGATGCTCTACAGTGCGAATTTGACCGTCGATACCTGCCAGTTCAGTTGAAAGTGCAGTCTGACAAACTGCCTCAATTTTTGCAGGAATTATTGGAGCACCGGGCAAGTCAATTCTGACAAAATAGCGGCCTTCACCAACCCCAGCAGGCAAAACTCGGACGCGAGTTTGTTCGCCGCTGTGCAAACCGATTCCCGACAGTTCAAATTCAGATTTTAAGGTACGTTGAGTCATTTGGAAGAAGGAAGAAGAAAGACCGAAGAGGGAAGAAGAAAGACCGAAGAAGGAAGTTAACCGTAGGGTGCGCAATCGGCACCTGAGACAGGATTGGTAGGGTGCGCAATCGGCACCTTACCAATTACCAATTAGCCCTTACTCCTAACTAATAACTAATGACTGCTGACTAATGACTATTCGTTAATTAGAATCGCTCACCAATCCCAAAGTGAATTTGATTGTCGCCGGTGTCGTTGATACCGTAATCGATCCGGATCGGCCCTAAAGGAGATTGAATCCGCACGCCGAGGCCGTAACCGTAACCGCTACCGGGCTTTTCGCGGATACCGGCCGGGTCGCCCGGGACATCTTTGCCCGTACCCAAGTCGGTGCCAGCATCCAAAAATAGCGCTCCGCCGATAAACGAAATAATCGGGAAACGGTACTCAACGCTGGCTTCTAGGAAGCTGCGGCCGGCTCCCATGTCGCCTTCGTCGTATCCGCGCACCGAGTTGGCGCCGCCCAAGGCAAAGGCTTCGTAGGGAGGCAAATCTCCGAATACGGTGCCGCCTCTAAAACTGAATGCCAGGGTTTGAGGGCCAGGGGTAAAGTTAGTGTACTTGACTGGTAGGTACAAGCTGTAGCTGGCCCGCAGGCGGTTTAACAGGATGTTGCCGGAACCTACAGGAATCGATTGTTCCATCCCAAACCTGAGCAGCGAACCGCTAGTGGGGCGGAGGGGGTCGTTGCGCCGATCGCGCACAACACCTGCTTGCAAAGTTGTCAAGTCATCCGAGCCCGAATCGCTAAAACTCAACTGGTTGCCGAGTTCGTCCTCGGACTCGCGACGGCCTTTGCGATCGGTAATTGAGACTCGCTGGTACTGCAAGCCGACTGAAGCAGTCCACTCAGAATCGGCAAAAGGATTGCGGGCCAGGGGACGGGTGAAATTGATGCCGGCACCGGTGCGGACGATGCGGGGTCGATCGTTGTTGGGCAATCTGACTTCCCTTTCGCCGCCGTCAAAAATCACGCTGATCGATCGTCTTCTAAAGGCATTAATCGTATAAGAAGTCCGGTAAGGATCGCCCGCAATCCAGGGGTCGGTAAAACTCAGGTCAAACAGCGTTTGGCGTTCCCCGATTTGTACTTCAGCCCCCAATTTCTGGTTCCTACCGCCCAAGTTTTGTTGCTGGTAACTCACCGTACCGAACAAACCCGTCGCCGAACTCAAACCCGCACCCGCCGCCAAAGAACCAGTATTTTTCTCGATGACGTTAACAATTACTCTTGCCTTGCGGGGGTCTGTCGTTCCCGGTTCCAAGGCAAGCCGCACGTCTTCAAAAATTCCCAAACCAAACACCCGTCTCAAATCCCTTTCCGCCTTGGTGCGGTTAAAGATGTCTCCGGGCTTGAGTTCTACTTCGCGGGTGACGACAAAGCGGCGGGTGTTGCCTCCGATGGGCTGACCCGTGGCATCTGTTGCCTCTCCCTCCTTGTTCAGGAAGCGGACATCAACGGATTCGATCTGACCTTCTGCCACTTGCAGGGTCACTGTTCCGTCGTCTGCTACTTGCGGGGCATCAGTGATTTGGCCCAAAACATAGCCGTTGTCTTGATACCACGTATTAATTTTTTTCACTCCCTCCTCAAAGCGGCGGAGGTTGAGAATTTTGCCGTATTGATCGCGGAAGCTTTCGTCAATTACGCTTTGGGGCAGCACTTGCTGACCGGTGATTGTCACTCCCCGCAGCACCGGATTTGCCTGGACAATAAAAGTTACCCGGACGCCCAACGGGGTGTCTTCGGGTACTGCCCGCACGTTTCTGAAAAAGCCCGTGGCAAAAATGGCGTTGATGTCTTGTTGCAGTTGGCTGCGGTTGGTCGTGCGTCCCGGTTGGGTGCTGATGACTCGGTAAATTTCGCTTTCCAGGTCTCCCGTCGCCCCGGTGACGGTAACTTCTGCAACTAGCACTTGCGGTTCGGCGGACCCGGCGGGTGCGGGGGTTTGTCTCGGCTGCGGTGCTGGGACTGAGGGCAAGGTGGGAACGGTGTTAGCCGGCGGTCTGGTCGGGGCCGGTCTGGGGGGAACTTGGTCGTTTTGAGCGATCGCCCCGGATTCCTCTGGTTTCCCTAGCTCTGCTGCGATCCAGGCCGGCGTTACAGCCGCTTCCGATGGGGGGAGCGCGCTGCCGAGTTGTGATCGCCCGTGCAGGGCGTTTTGGCTGCTAGAGGCGGGGGAGGGGTTGGATGCTAGCTCGGGTTTGAGTTCAATGCCCGCAGGTGAAACCGGGGAAGACGGGTCTGTGACTCGGTTTGGGGGATCGTCGTTCTCTCCTCTGGCAGGGGCCGCAGCTATTTTTAGGGCTTCCCCTTTGCTAGTTTTAGCGGCTTTGCGGTTTTGAGGAGGGTTTTGGGTTAATTCTGCAATGGGGCGATCGGGTAATTCGATCGAATCAACGGGCGTAACGGCGGCCAAAGTTTCCTCTGCTGATTCAGAGTAGGATGTTTGGCCGTTTGCAGAATTTGATAACCCGAATGTTGCTGAGGCAGTAAAAACTGCCACCAATACAGCAGATAAGCGCATTTTTGTTCACTTTTTTGGAATCCACACACCACATTAGTCATTAGTCATCAGTCATGAGTCATTAGTTATTAAGTCGGTTGAATTTCGCGCTGACCGCTAATTGATATGACTGTTGACCGCTGATTGCTGACATCGAAAGCACAAGGGTGACAAACTGTGCAATTCTAGCGCATTGCCAAGGCCTCTAGACTTTCTGAGCTAGAACCCGTTGCAGAACTTGCTGGTAAGCGGTTTCTACCGCTCCCAAGTCGCGCCGGAATCGGTCTTTGTCCATAACACGGGCGTCGGGGTCGGTTTCTGCCTTGTCCCACAGGCGGCAGGTGTCGGGACTGATTTCGTCAGCGAGAATCAGATTTTGATGTTGGTCGATACCGAATTCTAGTTTGAAGTCTACTAGAGTGATGCCGCACTGGCTGAAAAATTCCTTGAGTATTTCGTTAATTTCGCGGGCGGCGATGTCTAGTTGGTCTACTTGTTCGGGGGTGGCTAGCTGCATTAACAGCAGTCGGTCGCGGGTCAGCAGCGGGTCTCCCAAATCGTCGTTTTTGTAATAAAACTCGACCAGCGGCGGATTGATAATTGTGCCGAGGGCGAGTCCGGTTTGTTTGCAAAGACTGCCGGCGGCAATGTTTCTGACAACTACTTCCAAGGGCAAGATTTGGACGCGGCAGACTCGCATTTCGTTGGGGGCCGGCGTGTCGATGAAGTGGGTGGGAATGCCTTTGGCTTCTAGCATCCGAAACAGGTGCGCGGATACGGCACAGTTGATTTCGCCTTTGCCGGCGATGCTACCGCGTTTCTGGGCGTTAAAGGCGGTGGCGTCGTCTTTGAAGTGGGTCAGCAAAATTTCGCTGTCTTCGGTGGAGTACAGGATTTTGGCTTTGCCTTCGTAGAGTTTGCGATCGGCTGACATGGCGATTAATAATAATGTAGATGAGTTTTAGATTTTACAGTAGCTCGATCGGGCGTTATTGGCGAGTTTTTGGTTCTCGGCTGCGCCGCTGATGCTCTGACGGGCGAATACGCCTGCAGATAGATACCGCCACCGGGTGAGGTATAAATGATTCTTGACAAAGGACAATAGAAATTAGAGCTGCTGGGTTCGCGATCTGTACTGACTGAACCTCGCCAAGGAAACTGGCGCTTAAAAAACATCTGTAAAATGGCTGATTTATGGAAGACAAAAAAATTCATATCCTCTTGGTAGAAGATGATGAGGTTGATGTGATGAACGTCCGGAGAGCGTTCAAAAAAAATAACATCGTTAACCCCCTCTACATGGCTGCCAACGGATTAGAAGCTCTAGCTATATTGCGCGGAGAAGCAAAAATAGAGCCTGCAATGCCTCAAGCGCGCCGGTTGATTTTGCTTGATTTGAATATGCCGAGAATGAACGGGATCGAGTTTTTGCGAGAATTGCGGCTGGATGAAAGTTTGAGGTCGATTCCGGTGATCGTCCTCACAACTTCTAATGAAGATAGAGATAAGGTAGAAGCTTATAATTTGAATGTAGCGGGGTATATTCTTAAACCTGTCACTTTTTCTAACTTCGTGGAAGTTATGGCTACCCTCAACAGATACTGGATGCTGAGCGAAATCCCCTAAAATTATAAATGTTTAATAAAAATTTTTCAATGTGGTTTGTGATTTTTCATCTGTGCAGTTGTTTGAATTCCTTTTTACAGACTGCAACTTTTTCGGAGTAATCCACAATTCGGTTGTTATGGACAAATTTCTCAAAATTCTGATAGTTGATGACGATGCAGTCGATCGGATGGCGGTCAAACGCTCGCTCAAGTCCGCTGGGGTTTCGGCAGAAGTTACAGAAGCAGAAGACTGCGCGGATGCCCTGACCAAACTCTCCGTCAGTAAAAATTCTACCCAGGCGGTCGCGAAACTCTCAAAACAAGATAAATCTCAACATTATTTAAGCGAGGTTGAGGAGCCAGAAAATTCGCTGCTATTAAATCAGATATTTGAGTGCAAATTTGACTGCGTATTTCTAGACTACGGCTTGCCCGACGGAGACGGACTGACTTTGGTGCAAGATGTACGGGAAGCTGGGATAAAAGTTCCCTTAATTGTGCTCACAGGTCAAGGCGACGAACAAATTGCTGTGGAATTGATGAAAGCGGGAGCTTCTGATTATATCGCTAAAGGCAAGATGTCTCCAGAGAGTTTGTCCCGCAGTTTGTACAATGCCATTCGCGTTTACCGGGCCGAGTTTGAGGCGTTTCATACGAGTGAAAAACTTAAGGAAAGCGAGGAACGGTACAGGTTAGTTTTAGAGGGAGTGAACGACGGAATTTGGGATTGGGATTTAAGTAAAAACGAGGTTTATTGGAACGATCGCCTTTTGGAAATTATCGGCTTGTCGCGGGAAGAATTTGGCAGCACTATGGAAGCTCTCTACAACCGCCTGCACCCGGAGGACAAGGAGGGCATCGTCACGGCGATCGCCGCTCACTTGGAACAAGAAATAGACTACAATGTAGAATTCCGGCTGCTGCACTCTTCCGGTTCTTATCGTTACTGCACTTCTCAGGGAAAAGCTCAGCGAAATTTCCAAGGAAAAGCGCTGCGGATGGCCGGCATGATTAGCGACATTACTGAGCGGAAACAAGCGGAAGATGCTCTAGAAAGGGAACGGCAGCAACTGAAACAAATTATTAATTGCGTCCCGGTAGCAATGGCGATGTTCGATACGGAAATGCGCTATTTAGCTAACTCTCACAAATGGCTGACTCAATTTAATTTCGAGTGGCAGTCCCTGACTAATCTCAGTCATTACGAATTGTTTCCAGATACGCCGAATCGCTGGAAAGCGATGTATCAACAAGTGCTCAAAGGTGAGGTAGTTTCTGTGAGCGAAGATGCTTGGGAACGAGCAGACGGTTCTGTTATGTACCTGCGCTGGGCAGCTCACCCTTGGTACAATCCCGACGGTAAAGTGGGGGGAATTGTGATGGTGGCTGACAAGATTAATGAGTTGGTGGAAGCGCGGGAAACGGCCCTAGAAGCGAGCCGGGTGAAGTCGCAATTCTTGGCAAACATGAGTCACGAAATTCGCACTCCGATGAATGGGGTTTTGGGCATGGCTCAATTGCTGCTGCGCGCTCCTCTGGAACAGAAACAGCGGGAGTGCGCTCAGACTATTTACCGCAGTGCTGAACATTTGCTGAGCGTGATTAATGATATTCTCGATTTCTCTAAGATTGAAGCGGGAGAAATGCGGCTGGAAAAAGCTGATTTTGATTTGGATAACTGCATTGAATCGGTGATAGCAATAGTGGCACCTTTGGCAGAGGAAAAAGATATTGAATTGAATATTTTAGTTGACAGTTCGGTGCCCAAAAAGTTAGTGGGCGACTCTGGCCGGTTAAAGCAAATTTTGTTAAATTTGACGGGGAATGCGATAAAATTTACCGATCGCGGTCAAGTTTTAGTTCACATAACTGTCAAGCGGGGCGATCGATCTATCGAAGGCCCCGAAGGTGCAAAATTGCTATTTTCGGTGCGGGACACTGGCATTGGAATTTCGGCAGAAGGGCAAACAAAGCTGTTCCAATCTTTTTCTCAGGTAGACGATTCTCCTACTAGGCCTTACGGCGGAACGGGTTTGGGTTTGGCTATTTGCAAGCAGTTAGTCGAGACAATGGGAGGCGACATTGGGGTTCGCAGTTTGCTAGGCAGCGGTTCGACTTTTTGGTTTGCTATACCTTTAGAAAAACAGTTGCAAGTTGAGCGTCGCGAGCCAGAACTTGCGGGTAAGAAGCTGTTAGTAGTCTCTGGAAGCGCTTTGAGGAGGGCGGCGGTACGATCGCTCGCTCAAAGTTGGGGTGCTCGCTGCGACGAGGCAGAAAGTGCTACTGATGCTTTGACTTGGTTGAAAAATGCTCAGCGCGGGATGTCTCAGCATTCGGGGGAAGGGAAAAAAAGCTGCGATGGGGTGCTTGTGGACTTGCAAATGCCGGATTTGGATGCGGAAGAATTTGGTTTGAAAGTGCGATCGATGCAGCCAGTTGCGTCGTTAATCGCCATGACTGCTTTGCGAGAACAGTCGAAAGCTGAAGCGCTTTGCAACCGGGGTTTTAGCGGCTATGTACTCGAACCGGTGCGGCCTTCCCGCCTGCTTGAAGCTTTGCTGGCTCCGGTTAAGGAAACGGGCAATGTTGGGAACTTGGAAGCTGCTAATACTGACAAGTTGCCAGCAGTTAATTCTCAAGATGTTACTCTCAATTCGCCGTCATCGCTGAGAATTTTATTGGTGGAAGACCACCCGATAAATCAACAAGTTATTGTCGCACAGTTAGAGGTTTTAGGCTATCACGCTGACTGCGCCGCCAACGGTCAAGAAGCGCTGAATTTGCTAGCAGACAACACCTATGATTTAGTGCTGATGGACTGTCAAATGCCGATACTTGACGGTTACGAAACTGCACAAAAGTTAAGGGAAATCGAAGGAGGCGATCGGCATACTTTTGTGATTGCTTTAACTGCTCACGCCATGCCGGGGGAACGAGAAAAATGTCTGGCGGCGGGGATGGATGATTATCTCAGCAAACCTGTAGATTTAGAGGCTTTGGCGGCGGCCCTGAAAAAGTATCAAGCCCAAAATGTTCAGTTTGAAAATAAGTATGGAGTTAAAAGTATTAAGTGGGAAAACAATTCTCACTTAGCAACAAATTATAAAGAAGTTTGGGAAAAAGCGCAGGTTGTGGGTGTGCCGGCACCAAGGGCGATCGCACTTCCAAGTTGGGAACACGCAGACTGCGACGGACTGTTCGACAAGAGCAGATTGGAGCAACTCGGACGAGTTAATATTAAATTGCCAGAGCGACTTTTGCAAGCATTTGTGGGAAACGCGCAAGCTGATGTGGCTGCTGCCAAAATAGCTGTAGAAGCTAAAGATTGGCAAACTGTCGAATATCAAGCACATCGTCTCAAGGGAACTTCGGCTAATGTGGGAGTTGCTTTGATGTCGAATTTAGCTGCACAATTGGAACATCAAGCGCGAGTCTTTCAATTTGAACCGCTAGCTCTGGAACTGTCAACAATTGAGGGGGTTGAGAACATATTAAGGAGTTTGTCAACTCATTTAGCCCGAGTTCAAGAATTGGTGGAAAAGCGAATGTTTGGTTAATCTGTTAGTAGATAGTAGTCGATTGTAGTCGGTGATAGAAATCGCAACTATACCAACAAAATTAGCCTTCGCGTGACTAAGAAATAAAGAGGTAAAGTACGGACAGCGCACCCTAAATATATAATTTCTGCCTAAGTTCTATTTCTTTCTTTCTTTCTTTCTTTCTTTCTTTCTTTCTTCACTCTGTGTCCTCTGCGTTCTCTGCGGTTAATTAAAAAAATTAATTTAGCTATGACTTACGATACCAGTAAAAACACTATCTTAGAGAGCGAGCCCGTCGAAAATAATGGAGCAAGGCTGACGCCTTTGATGGCTTTTGCTCGGGAAGTTTTGTTGTACGAACAGGAGGCAGATCCTCCGGCTATGCGTTCCCCAGATCTGGGGGGGAACGAGGGAGAATATCAGGCAGTTGTGGTGGATAATCTGGTTGCAAAAGTAGCTCGCTGCTGTCGGGAAAGCAAGATTGGAAAAAAATTACCGACGGCTTTTTACGTTCACGTTTCGGCTCTGCAGAAACTCAACCCTGTACTCGTAATTTACGAAAATTGTGCCAGACATACTCTCGAAAATATTCAAGAAGCAACTTTAGTTAAATTTTCACTCGATCGACCTAAAATATCTTATCTTTTTTACCCTGATTTCGATACAGATGCTCACCCTGCTTTGCAAACCAGCATCCAAATTAATCTCGAAACAGGACAAGTTAAATGTTTCGATTACAGCAACAGCGAAAATCCCCCGGTTTTACACCGGAAGGAAACTTTTGTAAGTGCGGATTATCCCAATTACGAAAAGTTTGCTCGACTCACTCGCTGCGAGGAAGGATGGGGACTGCTTGACAATACTAGCGTTATCGGCACTCGCGAGGGTTGGCTCAAATATTTAGGATATTGCGGTGTGGAAATTCAAGATCATGCTGTTGTCGAGCGTTTGAAACAGGAGAATAGCGACCTTTCAATTCCTAAAATTGAGCGACACAAAGCTGCGATGGTACGCAACTCGCTTTCTAAACCTCTGCGTCTGGTTTTAGAAGCTGATTTAGCAATTGATGGGGCGACTTTTTTTGATTACGGTTGCGGTTACGGCGGGGATGTTAAATATATTGCACAAGAAGGTTATGCTATTTCGGGTTGGGACCCATACTATCAGCCGGATACTCCGCGAACTTGTGCGGATATTGTGAATATTGGTTATGTGATTAATGTAATTGAATCTTTAGCGGAACGCCGAGAAGCGTTGCTGAATGCTTGGGAATTAACTAAGAATTTATTAGTTGTGGCGGCTCAGGTTTTGATTGATGATAGCGATCGAGGTCAAATTGCTTATGGGGATGGGGTGATTACTTCTCGAAATACTTTTCAGAAGTATTACGAACAAGAAGAGTTGAAAGTTTATATCGACCAAGTTTTGAGTGTTGATGCAATTCCTGTGGCTTTGGGGATTTATTTTGTGTTTCGGGATGCTGCGGAGGGTGAAAGTTTTCGTGCTTCTCGGTTTCGATCGCACTTATCGACTCCCAGAGTGCGATCGCAAGTTAAGCGGTTTGAGGATTATGCGGAAATGCTGGCTCCTTTGATGGCTTTTGTGAGCGATCGGGGCCGCCTTCCGGTTAAAGGCGAATTAGCGGAAGAATCGCCAATTAAGGAGGAATTTCACAGTTTTAATCGCGCTTGGAGGGTGATTTTGCAAGCAACGGATGCGGATGATTGGGAGAGAATCGCCGACAAGCGCCGCCAAGATTTGCTGGTATATCTCGCTCTCAACGGTTTGGGCGATCGACCTTCGATCCGCCGACTCCCGGCTCAAATCCGCAACGACATCAAAGGTTTGTTTGACAATTATCAAAAAGCTTGCACTTTAGCTGATTTAATGCTGTACAGTTTGGGCAAAGCTGATATTGTTGCGGATTGCTGCGAAGATAGTGCGATCGGCTACAAACAGCCCGGTACCCTTTCAGTTCACGTCTCAGCTTTAGAAGAACTCGACCCTTTGCTCAGGCTCTACGAAGGCTGCGCCAACCGCACAATCGGCAGGCTTGACGGCGCGACAATCATCAAATTTTACGCTGGCAAACCTCAAATTTCCTATTTATTTTATCCCGACTTTGACACTAACCCGCATCCAGCCCTCCACACGGCAATGCACATACATTTGCGCAACCTTTCTGTCAGCTATCAAAACTATTCGGATGTGTACAATCCGCCAATTTTAGTGAGAAAAGAAGCTTTTGTTACTGCTAGTTATCCGCATTACCAAAAATTTGCGAAACTCAGCCGCCAAGAAGAAAAGTTAGGGATTCTCGATCGTGGCGCAGTTAAGAAACATCGAGAATGGGTGAAGTGTTTGGAGGAAAACTGCGTTACAATTAAGGGTCATCGCTTGTTTTGGCGATCGAATGCTGACCCAGAAAGGTTGAAAATGCTGCAAAAAGCTGCGTCGGAACGTCAGCAGAAAAAGATTGAGTGTAATGCAGGAAAGATTGAACAAACCGCAGAGAGCGCAGAGGGTACAGAGGATGGAAAGGTTAGTGGCGAAGAACACAGTTGAAATTTGTTGGTAAGGTGTTTACAATTGAGGCTGTAGCGTTTCTAGGGGTTGAAATGGAAGAATATTTGAAAGTGAGTGAAGTTATTGATTGGCAGCATCATGAAATTAGGAAATGTGCTAAACAAATCGCATCGGGATATGAGACACCAACGGCGATAGCTAAGGCTTGCTTTGAGTGGGTGCGAGATGAAATTCATCACAGTTATGACTATCAAATGAGTCCTGTGACCTGTCGAGCTTCAGATGTACTTCAGCACAAAACAGGGTATTGCTATGCGAAAAGTCACTTGTTAGCAGCGTTACTAAGAGCAAATGAAATACCAGCAGGTCTTTGCTACCAGCGGTTGAGTATTGATGATAAAGGTGCGCCGTATAGTTTGCACGGTTTCAATGCCATCCATTTACCTGAAGTTGGTTGGTATCGAGTTGATCCAAGAGGTAACAAAGAAGGAGTCAACGCTCAGTTCACTCCACCTCAAGAACAGTTAGCGTTTAAAATTCAGTTTTCCGACGAAGAGGCAGATTTTCCAGCCATATTCTCAGAGCCGCTTCAAGTCGTTATAGAAGCATTGCAAGCACAGAAGACATGGGATGATATGCTTCGTAATCTCCCAGACATTTCGTTGGAGTCCGCGAAGAGTTATGGTCTGCTATGATACACATCGAATACTGCTTTGGGCAGGCGCAGCGTTTTGAATTGTTCACGGGCAAAAGAGCCGCAACATTCGTCTTTATGAGCGGCTCGGATACAAGCTATTCAAGAGTGAAAAAATAAACAAACCCCTGTCGTTCGTGTTCGTGCAGAAACAGTGAAAAGCCGCAACAAGCAGCACAGGCTGTGGCAGTAGTTTGAAAACGATCGTTTTTTGTCATAACGTATTGACATTGTAAATACATTTTACCTATACTAGGGAGCATGAATGTATACTTCGTGCTCAATGGCATTACCTTTGTATGGGAGGAGGGAAAAGCGCGGATAAATCCCACAAATCATGATGGGGTTACTTTTCAACAAGCTGCTGAATCCTTCTTTGATCCATTTCTAGTTGTCGTTGATGCCAGCCGCAATGAGGAAGCGCGTGATGCTGTGATTGGGCTAGATAGTCGGTGGAATCTACTGTATGTGGTTCACATTGAGCGTGAAGAAAATGTCATTCGGATTATTTCAGCACGTAAAGCAACTCGTCAGGAGAGGGCAGAGTATGAAGGTTGAAGCATTAAAGCAGCGGTTAGATCGAAACCGTCCAATGACTAGCGTGACGATCCGTATGCCCGAAGATGTTGTGGAAGATCTAAAGAAAGTTGCACCATTGTTGGGTTTTTCGGGTTATCAGCCATTAATTCGTGCTTATATCGGTCAAGGTTTGCGCGTTGATTTAGAACGATTTGAGAGCGAGACAGTAACAGCCTTAGTAGCAAGTTTGAAGCGTCGAGGTGTCAGCGATGCAGTGATTGATGAGGCATTAAACGAAGTCCTTCGTGCAGAGTCCTGTTAATTGTGTCTAGCCAGCAGCATTTCATATCAAATCCGTTGACATCGGAATTATTCATCTCTCTCTTCTGGAGACTCTGCGCCCTCTGCGCCCTCTGCGGTTAAATCATTCCGGTACAATCGGAATTGATACCATTACAAAAGTCACTGTCTCATAAACGCAGACCCAACCATCCTACTTTTGACGAAGCAGTTCGCCTTGAACAAGAATGGCGTAAGTCTGCTGAATAGCTCAATACCTGCACGCGCACAAAAAATCCGGTTTCTGCGTGAATATCTCAAGGGATTATCCACGATTTTTCCTAGAAACCGGGTTTTTTAGGTTGATAGTGCGTAAGTCTTGTTAAGCAAACTTAATCTTCAAATAATCATCCTCCATCTTCGCCCCCGAAGGTTGCAGCGCCGCTAAAGCTTGGGGCAAAACCAAATTACGGCGGTGATTCCCAATCCGAACATTCAACTCATCTCCCGTTTTGCTCAACTGAATTTGATCTTTAGCAATTCCGGGCAAATACAGTTCAAGACTATATTGATTGTTTTCCTGCACGATCTTAATCGTATTTTCTTTGTAATAAACTTGACTTGGGTCTTCGTCTTTGTAAAGCGTTTCTTTCAACCGTTCCAAAGCTGCCAAACCGCACATTTCTTCAGAATAAAGTGGCACTTCCTTAACTGGCAGCGGCATGAAATCCGAGTGAATTTCCTGACGGTACTGCTCCTGACTTTCTTTCCACCGTTTGAAAAATGGGTCAGTTACTTCTGCGGGAATAATCCGGTTTGCTACTACTAAATCTGTGGCTACATTGTACAAACTCAAATAGGCATGAGCGCGCAGAGACTCTTTAATTACCATTTTTTCGGGATTGGTAACTAACCTTACCGAAGTCACAGTATTGTCAGTTAAAACCTTTTCCAAAGCTTCGATTTGTTCGTAAAATTCGTAAGGTGCATCCATCACCTCTTTGTCTGGTAAAGAAAAACCCGCAATTGGTCTAAAAATAGGTTCAACTAAAGGTCGAAGGGCAGCAGATATGCCTTGCAGCGGCTTGTAAAATTTTCTCATGTACCAGCCGCCAACTTCCGGCAAACTTAGCAGTCTCAATGCTGTGCCAGTCGGAGCAGAATCGATAATTAAAACATCAAATTCGCCTTCGTCGTAATGCCGCTTCATTCGTACTAAACCGAAGATTTCATCCATTCCTGGCAAGATGGCTAATTCTTCAGCTTGCACCCCTTCGAGCCCCTGCGCTCGCAAGACTTGAGTAATGTAGCGCTTAACGGCTCCCCAATTGCCTTCTAATTCCCTGAGAGCGTCTAATTCGGCTCCCCACAAATTCGGTTTCACCAGGCGCGAATCGTGTCCGAGTTCCATGTCGAAGCTGTCGGCTAAGGAGTGAGCGGGATCTGTGCTCAGCACTAGGGTTTTGTATCCCAATTCGGCACATCGCAGCCCAGTCGCAGCGGCTACAGAGGTTTTGCCGACGCCGCCTTTTCCGGTCATTAATATTAAGCGCATTGATTGTTTAGCTCGCCTGAAAGTTCTTTACTCCTATATTGTAACGTTATGTAACATAGATTAATTTAGTAGGGGAATTAATTTGGGCGATCGCGCCGCCGGACATACCACATTTCCGGTGATACACCAAATTGCTGCCATGTCAAGGCAAGTTAAAATTATTTATCTCAGATATCAATTGCAACAAATAAAAATCCCTCAGCGTTCATCTGTGTTTATCTGCTAACATCTGCGGTTAAAAAAGGGCGATCGCTCTGGAAAGAGTATTCTTTATTGCTAAAAAATCTGAGATCAATTCTCAAACATTAGTTTTCAGAGGAAATACAAGCTGTTTGAGTACATCCAACCGCGAACAGTCCCAGTAATCGATGTGAGAAACGATTAAACTGTCGTTATTGATTTTCAGTTCGCTCCTTCCGGCGATCGCCATTTTCGGTTTCCAAGGTAGGGGTGCGATCCAGCTCAGAGTCCAGCGAGTTTCTATAGTATCTCCCGACTGCGAAATCCCGTGCAAATCGAGATTTACATCCTGAAAAAAAGTCCCCATAAACCCGATCATTTGGCGGTAGCGATCGACTCCTGTAAATCGATTTACCGGATCTTCAAAATAAACATCTTTTGCATAGATGCTGTAAGTCTGATTATCGGGAAATCTTTGATAATCGTCTTTGAGAATTTCAATAATATCCATTATGATTAGCTATTTGCCTTAAATTATTATAATATAGTTTATACCTGCTTGAGAAAAGGCGGACAACTTATGATCGACCTGTACACTTTTACCACACCGAACGGTCGCAAAGTCTCGATCATGCTCGAAGAAATAGGTTTACCCTACAGCGTGCACGTCATCGACATCACAAAAAACGACCAATTTAGCCCAGAGTTCATCGCAATCAACCCCAACAGCAAAATTCCGGCGATAGTCGATCGAGATAACGGCATCACCGTCTTCGAGTCCGGTGCTATTCTGATCTATCTTGCCGAAAAAAGCGGCAAATTTCTGCCCACAGACAAACAAAAATACTTTCAAGTTATGGAATGGCTGATGTTTCAAATGGCCAGCGTCGGCCCGATGTTTGGTCAGCTAAACCACTTCAAACGCTTTGCACCCGAACAAATTCCCTATGCGATTGGGCGCTACGAAAAAGAAACCTTGCGCCTCTACGGAGTATTAGACACTCAACTAGCAAAATACGAATACATCTGCGGCGACTATTCTATCGCCGACATTGCTACCTATCCCTGGGTTGCTATTTACGAATTTCAAGGATTAACCCTCGACAACCACCCCCACCTCAAACGTTGGGTAGAAACTTTGCAGAAGCGTCCCGCAGTTGAGCGCGGAATGGCTGTTCCATCATTATAAACCCCCCATCTAAATTGTATTTTCGGGAGGGCGGGACACCCCACAAGCAAGTTGACTTTTGTGGAACGGGCTAGAAGCCCGTTCTTAATAAACAGCGGGCGGGCTAGAAGCCCACCCCACAAAGCAAGTTGACTTTTGTGGAACGGGCTAGAAGCCCGTTCTTAATAAATAGCGGGCGGGCTAGAAGCCCACCCCACAAAGCAAGTTGACTTTTGTGGAACGGGCTAGAAGCCCGTTCAAAAAAAGCCCTCAAACTCAATCCGCGAAATGCTTAATAATCGCATCCGCAAACTCCGAACACTTCAACTCAGGCACCGGCGGTTCCATCAACCTCGCCAAATCGTAAGTAACTTCACCGTTAGAAATTGCCGCTCCCAAACCCTTCTTAATCAAGTCTGCTGCTTCCTGCCATCCCATGTATTCTAACATCATCACCCCGGACAAAATCAGAGAACCGGGATTGACTTTATCCAAACCGGCGTGTTTCGGTGCAGTGCCGTGAGTGGCCTCAAAAACTGCACATTCATCACCAATATTCGCGCCCGGGCCCATCCCCAAGCCGCCGACAATGGCGGCGGCCGCATCGGATAAATAATCCCCGTTCAGATTCATGGTCGCCAAAATCGAATACTCGGCCGGTCGGGTTTGAATTTGTTGGAAAATACTGTCAGCAATTCGGTCGTTGACCATAATCTTGTCTTTCCACAGCCCGCTGCCGTGACTGTCCCAAATTGCAAACAGAACGTCGGCGACTTCTTGACGAATTTTGGCTTGTTTTTCTGGCGTCAAAGCATCGTATCCCGGGTCTATTTGACGGGCATTATCTTCTAAGCTAATGTCGGGGTTTTGTTCTTTGTTGCCCAGAATCCAAGACTCTCTTTCAGTTACGCACTGAGCGCGAAATTCGGTGGTTGCTAATTCATAACCCCAATCTCTAAAAGCTCCTTCGGTGTATTTCATGATGTTGCCTTTGTGCACCAAAGTTACTTGCTGCTTTTCTTTTGGCAACCGCAAAGCGTGGGTAATGGCGCGCCGTACTAAACGCTGAGAACCTGTTTTGCTAATTGGTTTAATCCCAATTCCAGAATCGAGGCGAATTTGTTTTTTGCCGTGTTCTGGTGTTGCCGGAATCAACTCATTATTGAGATATTCAATCAATTTCTTGCCGATTTCGCTGCCTTTTGCCCATTCAATTCCGAGGTAAATATCTTCTGTATTTTCCCGGTAAATAATTACATCTAGGAGTTCAGGAGTTTTGTGTAGCGATGGTGTTCCAGCATAATACTTGCAGGGCCGCACGCAGGCGTAAAGGTCAAAGATTTGCCGCAAAGCTACGTTTAGCGATCGAATTCCGCCACCTATGGGCGTTGTCAGCGGCCCTTTGATGGCGACTCCGTATTCTTTGATGGCGTCTAAGGAATCCTGGGGCAAATATTGGTAAGTACCGTAGACATCGCAAGCTTCGTCGCCTACATAGATTTTAAA
This sequence comes from Microcoleus sp. BROC3, assembly GCF_036702515.1. Lineage (NCBI taxonomy): Bacteria > Bacillati > Cyanobacteriota > Cyanophyceae > Oscillatoriales > Microcoleaceae > Microcoleus > Microcoleus sp. BROC3. The sequence continues at coordinate 31,021 of NZ_JAUBTQ010000028.1, read as the reverse complement.
CCAGTTGATTTTTCGATCGCCACCGTAAGCCTTTTCTACCGCAGCATCCATGACTTTCTGGGATGCAGGCCACAAGTCAACGCCGGTACCGTCGCCGCGAATGAAGGGAATAATCGGGTCATTGGGGACGATCGGCAAACCGTCTTTGAAAGTAATTTTAGAACCTGTTGTCGGAACTACAATCTTTTCGTACATATCTTAACAGCGCGGATAGGAGTGTTCCCTATTTTGCCACGATTATCTGCCTAAACTTCAATCAATTCTAAATATTTGTATGAATTTTTGATAAATTGATTTTTAACCGCAGATAACAGCAGATAAAGGCAGATAAACGCAGATTTTTTTGGTGGTGTCTGCATTTATCTAGGATTTTATTCTTTTTGCATATTCTTCTTCACAATCCACAAAATACACCAGATGACTATAATCACCACAACTATTTTTGAAACAGGACCCAGATATTCCTCTACAAGTGTATAATTCTCACCTAGTTTATATCCTGCCAAAGTCAGGAAACTTACCCATAACAAAGTGCCGCCTGTTGAGTAGAGTAAAAAAGGAATTAAAGGCATATTGTTGATGCCAGCGGGCAGGGAAATCAGGGTACGAACTCCCGGTACGAGGCGACACAAAAACACGGCTTTGTTGCCGTGTCTGTTAAACCATCTATTTGCTTTGTCAATATCCGCACCCGATACTGCGATCCACTTGCCGTATTTGTCTGCTAAATTCCTCAAGCGTTCTTCGCTCAATAATTTACCGCCATAGTACCAAGGAAGCGCGCCCAGAACTGTACCGATTACTCCTGCTGCGATCGCCGGTGCTAACTGCATATCATTACCCTTTGATGCCGTGAATCCTGCCAGTGGCATAATCAATTCTGAGGGGAGGGGCGGGAAAAGATTTTCTAAAAACATCAACAGGCCAATTCCGAAATAGCCCATCGACTGCATTGTGTTAGTTATCCATTCAACCATTTTGATTTAATAATTGGTAATAGGTATAGCAGAAGGAAGTTCGGCAACGAGCAATGTACGGGATGTAACGGATGTCAGGAAGACCGAATGCCGAAGTTGGAAGAAGGAAGTTCATGAAGAAGCAGGGACACGGCATTGCCGTGTCCCTACTGTGGGGATAGATAGAGCGATGATTAAGTTCCCGAAGTCCAAGAGTTGGTGTACTCAATTTGCTCGGCAGTCAAGGTATCAATGTGAATACCCATTGCTTCCAATTTGAGACGGGCAATTTCTTTATCAACTTCCACGGGAATTGAGTGAATACCTGGCTCTAGTTTGCCTTTGTTCGTAACCAGATATTCGCAGGCTAAAGCTTGGTTGGCAAAGCTCATATCCATCACGGCGCTGGGGTGTCCTTCGGCTGCTGCCAAGTTGATCAAACGGCCTTCGCCCAACACAATAATCGACTTGCCATTATTGAGGTGATATTCTTGAGTGAAAGACCGGACTGTTTTCACATCGGTGCTTTTTGCGCCGAGGGATTTGAGGTCAATTTCAATGTCGAAGTGACCTGAATTGCAAACAATTGCGCCGTCTTTCATTGTCTCGAAATGTTCGGCACGAATGACGTGTTTGTTGCCGGTAACGGTAATGAATATATCTCCGACTGTTGCTGCTTCGTCCATCGGCATGACGCGGAAACCGTCCATCACTGCTTCGATCGCCCGAATCGGATCGATTTCGGTGACAATTACGTTAGCACCCATGCCGCGAGCCCGCAGTGCCGTGCCTTTGCCGCACCAACCGTAACCTGCAACCACAATATTTTTACCGGCTAACAAAATATTGGTAGCGCGGATAATGCCGTCTAGGGTAGATTGACCGGTGCCGTAGCGGTTGTCAAAGAAGTGCTTGGTGTCGGCGTCGTTGACGTTCATTGCCGGGAAAGTCAGCACGCCGTCTTTCAACATTGCCCGCAGGCGCACGATGCCTGTGGTAGTTTCTTCGGTAGTTCCGATCAAGTCGGAAATTTGGTTCGGGCGGTGCTGGATCAGTGCCGCTACTACGTCGCTGCCGTCGTCGATAATAATATTGGGGCGGTGGTCTAGGGCTGTGTAGACGTGACGTTCGTAGGTAGCCGCGTCTTCTCCTTTGAGGGCGAAGACGGAAATGCCGTAGTCTTCAACTAAGCAAGCCGCTACGTCATCTTGAGTGCTCAAGGGGTTGCTGGCGATCAGTACGGCGTCGCCACCGCCGAGTTTGATGGCGATTGCCAAATGAGCGGTTTCTGTGGTTACGTGGCAGCAAGCAGCCAAGCGAATGCCAGCGAAAGGCTTTTCTTTAGCGAAGCGTTCTTGAATTTGCCGCAAAACGGGCATTTCCCGGCCGGCCCACTCAATGCGTTGTTTTCCCAAGGGGGCAAGGGACAAGTCTTTGACTTCGTGTTTAATCTTGACGGATGTAGCAACCATGTATGTTATTTCCCAGAAATCATCAAACTTTGTTAGTTTTAGCAGATTAACCCCTCAGCGGGCAAGTGCTGTGATTTTACTCGATCGCCGCGGGCGAGGCGAATCTTAAATTTTGATGGTGTTCGATCGACCAAACTGCGATGGCACAGGGGAGTCACCCACACATCTGCGTCAAAAATTCCTGTCGGGCGCTCGCAATTTGGGATTCGCTGCGAGTGGGAATGATTAATGCCCATCGAGTTACTAATTTTGGCAAGCAAGCTGATACCTATGGTTTCCTGGAAACAGCTTTAATTGCTCAGCCTAAAACCGATATAGTCCTAGAAATTCCGCAGCGGAAAGGGCGATAGCTTTGGAAGCATCTCAATGAAAGCAGCCCAGCTAGAAATTGGAGTTTTGAGGCAGGAGGTAGAAGGAAAGAGGAAGAAGCAAAGAGCCAGAAGAAGTGTTTTTACAAATATGAGATGCTCCCGAGGCAAAATAGTTAATAGCAAAACACACTAATTGATAACACCAGCGATTCAAATATTGCAACTAACCCGAAAAGCGAGACAGTCTACAGGATAAATTTATCAATTGCACTGACAAGGAAAAAATTTACTGATAGTAAGAAATCCGGCAATATCTCAGATTGGCAAGCGGCGGCGGCAGTTAGTGGCAGCCAGGAGCGGAAAAAGAAGCGATCGCAATTGCCCAAATTCTCAACACTCAACTCCTAATTGGCAAACAAGCAACAGAATCCGCGATTAAGCAACTGATGTTGAATGCTAAAATTATTCACCTAGCAACTCACGGCTTGCTCAATGAATTAAAAGAGAGCGAACTACCCGGGGCGATTGCCCAGGCTGCATCTCAAACGGATGACGGCTTGCTGACTTCCAATGAAATCCTCGATTGGCGACTGCAAGCTGAATTAGTAGTGCTGAGTGCCTGTAATACTGGTAGAGGTATCATTACTGGCGACGGCGTGATTGGATTGTCTGCTTCTCTGATGACCGCAGGTGTTACAAGTGTTGTTCTCTCACTTTGGTCTTTTCCAGATGCGCCAACCTGTTTGTTAATGATGGAGTTCGATCGCCAAATGCAGGCAAATCCTGACAAGGCGCAGGCACTGGGCCAAGCAATGCTGACAGTGGCGAAGGAATATCTTAACCCTAGCAACAGGGCTGCATTTACTTTAATGGGAAAATGTGAGTAAGCAATAGGCGAGTTTTTTGCACTTTAACGAGCAAAATACATTCACCAGTCCTGGACGCATCGGGGCCCATGCGAAACCGGGTTTTTTAGCTTGGGTGCGGTCTACAACGAGTCTGTTAGTAAAAAAACCCGGTTTCTACTAAAGAATCGTGCGTCCAGGACTATTCACCTTAAAAACGTTTTTTACAACATCGGTCTCCAACCTAAAATCCTTAAAGCTAATAACTGATAGCTTAAAGCTTCGCGCTCAACGACATGAATCCTCAACTATTGCGCCTGCGACTGACTTGGAACGATACACTTACCGGGGATTGTCGCTCCCCGATACTCGACTTGCCCATCGCTTTGGGACGAATTTTTGATGCTATGCCCGCCACAATCAACGGGGAACGAGTTTCTAGAATTGCCCTCAGCAGCAGTCAAGTTTCTCGCTTCCACGCAGTGATTGCCAGGGAAGGCGACACGATCGCAGCGATTGACACGGGCAGCCGAAACGGTACTTTTGTCAACGGCGTTCGCCAAACCCGGTGCGTGCTGGCAAACGGGGATATGCTGCAAGTTGGGCCATACGCGATCGGCATTTCATTTGCTGTTAATTCCCCAGAAACGCCGTCTGTCAATTCTCACATTTTCTTTAACCCGCAGACAAATGGGCCAGACCCCGGGTTGGGCCAGCCTCCGGTGTCGCCGCTTCCTCAAACAGGTAGTAGGGGAGAATTTCCGCCGATCGCATTTTTGCACGCTTCTCAAGTGACAATGCGATCGCTCCAATCTATGGGACTCCCTGTGGCAGAAGTTGATTGGGCTGCAGTTGGCGGCGGTTTGGGCAGCTTGATGTGGGTGGATTTGCTGAGAATTTGCGGGGTGAAAACAGATCGAATTGCGGTTTTGGGCATGGAAAACCAGCCTTACGCCCGCTATCGCCGTCTGTGCCTGAATTCTCAAATTCCGCTGCGGGAACGCCTGCGATCGAATTCTGACTCTTGTCCAGACAACATTTGGGGGTGGCCTCCCTATGCTTTGCGGGAAGCTTGGCAGGAATTGCTGAAAGGGCGTTTGGGGATGTCGTTGAAGTTGATGTGGCAGGTGTTTGCCGAACCGACTTTTGCCGAAACTTATACGCCTCGCGCGGGAAATGTGTTTGATTCTATTGACAGGGAAGTCGATCGAATTGGGTGGAATCAGATGTTTCGCTACGGTAGAGTGCGGGGGATTCGCAAAACAGATGACGGCAGGTACGCGATCGCTTATTCTCGATCGAATGCGGATCACCGCGACCACGCTTTTTTAATCGCCAAATACGTACACTTAGCCACCGGCTATCCCGCCATTCAATTTCTGCCGGATTTGCAAGCTTACCGCGAAAAAACCCAGGATTTTGAGTCGGTTGTCAACGCTTACGAAAGCCACGACGGAGTTTACGAAAAATTGGAGGCCAGCGGCGGCAGCGTGTTAATTAGAGGCAGGGGAATTGTGGCTTCGCGGGTGGTGCAGCGGATTTACGAAGCGCGGCAGCGGAACCGCAACATTCAAGTATTGCATTTGATGCGATCGCCCAAACCCCTGGGCAACAAATTTAACCTCGCTCAGCGTAGCGTCGAAAATCACTACGAATTTCAACCTTTCAACTGGCCAAAAGCTTGCTGGGGCGGGGAACTCCGCGTACTTTTAGAAAAAGCCGCCCCCGAATTTCGCCCGCAGTTGCTCACCGACTGGGGCGGAACTACCACAGCCCAGCGCAGCGACTGGCAGCGGATTGTCAAAGAAGGTTTAAGTCAAGGATGGTATCAAATTACCTTCGGGGAAGTCGAGCGAGTGGAGCGCGACAGTCAAAACCGCACGGTGACGTACATTCAGGAGAAGGAACTCAAGGGGCAAATTAAGTTAGAAGCTGATTTTATTATTGATGCTACGGGTTTGGACGCTAAGGTAAAAACCAGTCCCCTGTTAAACGATTTGGTAGCTCAATACAATCTTCCCCTCAACGGTTTGGGCCGGCTGAGCGTGAACAAAGATTTTGAAGTACCAGAATTGCGCAACACTTCTGCTAGCAACGGAGAAGGCCGGGTATACGCAGCCGGCGCGATTACTTTAGGAGGGCCTTACGCGCCGGTAGACAGTTTTTTGGGCTTGCAATATGCCGCCTTGCGTTCGGTTGAAAGTCTGGCCGCCAACCGAGTTCCGGGTGTGCGGAAATTGAGCGTTTGGCGATCGTTTGTGCAGTGGTTGAAATGGATTTTAAATAAATCTCCCGACTAATATCATGTCCGGTCGATTAACCATGATATAATCAGGAGGAACACCACCCCCATCAAATAAAGAATGCCAAAACGAATTACGATCGCACCTCATCTGAGTCCAGAAGAGCTACAAGCTCGTTTCCGTCAAGCTAAAACAACAACCCAGGCTCATCATTACCAGATTATTTGGCTGTTAGCGAGCGGAAAAACCACCGCAGAAGTGATGGCAGTGACAGGTTATAGTCGTGGTTGGATTTATGAATTAGTCTGGGGATACAATCATTTAGGCCCTGAATCCCTCGGAGATCAGCGTTGCCAAAATACCGATCGTGACCCTCTGCTGAATGATGTGGAACAAGCTCAATTGTGGCAAGTCTTACAGCAGCCACCCCCCGATGGCGGGCTGTGGAATGGTCGTAAAGTGGCCGACTGGATGAGTGAACTCAAGGGTGAAAAAGTCTGTCGTCAAAGAGGGTGGGAATATCTCAAGTCCATGAAGTTTCGATTGAGAGTTCCTCGCCCGGAACATCAGGAATCAGATCTTCTCGAACAAGAGGAATGGAAAAAAAAATCTGGGTCAGTTCGTCAAGAAAATCAAGAAGGAGAACCTAGAAAGCGACGTAGAAGTCTGGTCAATGGACGAACATCGTTGCTTGATTGAAACCAGTTTTGATGCGGGAAGGGGTGGATGAGTTTAGTAATGCTACGGCTGTTGTTAACTGGCGGTTTCAATGGTTGTGGTTATATGGTTTCGTACATCCGAGTACGGGAGAAACATATTGGTGGATACTGCCATTTGTCAACAGCCAGCTTTTCGAGCGAGTTTTAGAAGATTTTGTCAGACATTGGAAAGTAGGACCGAAAAAAAGAGTCGTTTTAGTTGTAGACGGAGCCGGATGGCACTGAGCGTGAAAACGTGAAAATCCCCGACGGCATACATTTGTATTGTCTACCTTCACACTCACCCCAACTCCAACCAGCAGAAAGGTTATGGCCCCTGACAAATGAACCGATAGCCAATCGCTGTTTTAAGAGCTTAGATGAATTAGAAGCAGTGTTATTTGAGCGATGTCAAAAACTGTTAAATCTCAAACAGTTAATCAGTGGTTTGACTCATTTCTATTGGTGGCCGGAGGCAAAAGTTTAATCATGGTTAATCGACCGGACATGATATAACTTGAAGGACGAAGTTCGGCAACAAGCAATGTACGGGATTTAATTGATTTAAACGAGCTTCGCGTTCAATCTAAAATCTAAAATCTCAATTCAAAATCGAACAATTTTGCCATGTAATCTAAAATCTAAAATCTAAAATCTAAAATCGCATGACTCCCACCTTATTCGGTCGCTGGCAAACTCGGTTATTGCTATTTGCAACAGTAGGCGTTTTAGTAACCCTGCCCTTTTTTATAGGTTTAATGACCTCCAAATCAGGCTCAATTTTTTTCTGGATTTTAGGGTATGTAGCGATTTTTGGTCTCGGCTGGGATGCTTTATATATATACATCCAGCAGTTCCGCTGGGATCGAGATTGGCCCGGTGCATTTCAATTGCTCGCCGGGATTTGGGAAGCACTTTTTGTGTTATTTTTAATCAAAATTATCGGTTTGCCCGGGATACCTGCACAAGATTTTGACTTGGGATCTTTTGCATTGCATTATAGTTTAGTGTGGCTGGCTATTTATCTGGCGTCGCAAACATTGATGCGAATTTTCTTTCCCCACTGGCGTTTCCGAGGCGGTGAATGGTTTTAAGAATAGTTTTGAGTATAGTAAGGTGCGCATTGCGCACCAGTAGGGGAACGGCATTGCCGTGTCCGGCGGCGGGATCTGCGACTTTTAATAATAAAAGGTGCGCATTGCGCACCCTACAGAATTTATAGTAAGGTTCAGCGCTCCTGTGCACCCGACAGAATTTATAGTAAGCTCAACTCAAAATTGCTGGCATCCTTCAATGCACCGTCCTCCTTGTATTTTCTCATTTTTTTCTGGTTCTGGCTTGCTCGATCTGGGTTTTGAGTCGATCGGCTTTAATGTAGCGTATGTCAATGAAATTTTCCCACCTTTCATGCAAGCATACCGCTATTCTCGGCAGTGCCTGAATTTGCCGCTACCAGAATACGGATATTGCGAAGGAGAGGAAGCAGATGTAACTCGACTTGTAGGGGGAGAACCAGCTTTTCGCCTGCGGGAATTGATGCAGGATGCCCGCAATCATCACGATATTGTGGGGTTTATCGCGGGGCCGCCTTGTCCTGACTTTTCTATTGGTGGTAAAAACCGGGGTGGGGAAGGAGATAAAGGCAAACTTTCAGCTTCCTACATTGAATTGATTTGCCAACAGCAGCCGGATTTCTTTTTATTTGAAAATGTGAAAGGTTTGTGGAGAACCAAAAAACATAAAGCTTTTTACGACGAACTAAAACATCAGTTGGCTGATTCGGGATACGTTTTTGCCGAACGTTTAATTAATGCGATAGAATACGGTGTCCCGCAAGATAGGGATAGAATTATTTTGATTGGACTTAGAAAAAACCTTGTCAAAAATCTGGGCATTTCCCTAAAGGAAAAAAGCCCAATGTTAGCCGAAAGTTTATTTCCTTGGCAAAGTCAGGTATTATATCCTAAATCAGAAATTTTTTCTCATCCTTGGCCGGAGAGAACAGCCTTTGCAGATGATGGTTTCGTGCCTTGTCCTGATGGCATTCCCCAAGATTTAACGGTAGAATTTTGGTTCCAAAAAAATGACGTTCTCAACCATCCCAATGCCAAACACTATTTCCAACCCAAAGCAGGCCTTAAGCGGTTTGCTTCCGTTGATGAAGGAGATGATTCAAAAAAATCTTTCAAGCGATTGCACCGATGGCGTTATTCGCCAACAGCTTGTTACGGCAATAATGAAGTTCACTTGCACCCTTACAAACTTCGTAGGCTTTCTGTTGCAGAAACACTGGCTATTCAGTCACTGCCAAAAGATTTTGCACTGCCAGCCAAGATGACCTTGACTAATATGTTTAAAACTGTTGGCAATGGGGTTCCTTATTTGGCTGCACAAGGTATTGCCAAAACAATTTTTAATTTTTTATATATAAAACAAATAGATAAATAAGCGCAAAAGTCTTTCAGAAACCCGGTTTATTGCTAGATTTGTCGTGACTAATCCCAAAACTCGTAGAAACCGGGTTTCTAACCCAGGGTAACAGTTAATCGTTGCGCCTCACACACGCTAGAGATTGGTGAACGCCGTTGTTTAAATGAACTAATAAAAAGAAAAATTCACAAATGGTTTAGACTTGTTATATAATAGTTGGTTAAGGTTGAAAACCTATATTTTTTATTGCCTGCAATTCGCCATGACCGTTAAACCCCGCCGCTATCACATCACTACTTTCGGATGCCAGATGAATAAAGCCGACTCGGAACGGATGGCCGGCATTCTGGAAAATATGGGCTTTGAGTTCTCGGAAGACCCGAACGAAGCTAGCTTGATTCTCTACAATACTTGCACGATTCGCGACAATGCCGAACAAAGAGTTTATTCTAACCTCGGAAGGCAAGCTCATCGCAAGCGCCAAGAACCGGGTTTAACTTTAATTGTAGCTGGATGCGTGGCGCAGCAGGAAGGCGAAGCGCTGCTGCGCAGAGTGCCGGAATTAGACTTAGTAATGGGGCCGCAACACGCTAACCGACTTGAAGATTTGCTGGAACAAGTTTTTGAGGGCAATCAAGTTGTGGCGACTGAAGCTGTTGAGATTATGGAGGATATTACTAAGCCGCGCCGCGACAGCAAGGTGACTGCTTGGGTGAATGTAATTTACGGCTGCAATGAACGCTGCACTTATTGTGTTGTCCCCAATGTTCGCGGGGTTGAACAGTCGCGAATGCCGGAGGCAATTCGGGCGGAAATGGAGGATTTGGGCCGTCAAGGTTACAAGGAAGTAACTTTGTTGGGGCAAAATATTGATGCTTACGGACGCGATTTGCCGGGGACAAAACCGGACGGCAGCAACCAGCATACTTTGACGGATTTGCTTTATTTTGTTCAGGATGTGCCGGGAGTCGATCGCCTCAGATTTGCTACTAGCCACCCGCGCTATTTTACGGAAAGATTGATTAAGGCTTGTGCGGAATTACCGCAGGTTTGCGAACATTTTCACATTCCTTTTCAGTCGGGAGATAATGATATTTTGAAAGCGATGTCGCGAGGCTATACTCAGGAAAAATATCGCCGGATTATTGATACAATTCGCCGTTATATGCCGGATGCGTCGGTTACTGCGGATGCGATTGTCGGTTTTCCCGGGGAGACGGAAGCGCAGTTTGAGAAGACTTTGAAGTTAATCGCAGATGTTGGTTTCGATTTGGTGAATACTGCGGCTTATTCGCCTCGCCCGGGGACGCCTGCGGCTTTGTGGGAAAATCAGTTGAGTGAGGAGGTGAAAGCCGATCGCCTGCAACGAATCAATCATGTCGTCACAACAACGGCGATGGAACGATCGCAGCGCTATTTCGGACGCACTGAAGAGGTTTTGGTGGAAGTGCAGAATCTTAAAGATTCAACTCAGGTGATGGGACGCACTCGCGGCAATCGCCTCACATTTTTTAAGGGCGATATTGTAGAATTGGCGGGTAAAATTGTGCGGGTTAAAATTACAGATATTCGCGCTTTTAGTTTGACGGGAGAAATGGTGGAATAGTTTTGGGTTTTGGGTTGAATTACCAAAAATAATGTTGTCCAACTCAATACTCAAAACATAAAGTGTAGGGTGTTAAATCGCAACTAGATTTGTGGGAAGTAATTTAATATCGGCAGCAAATTATGCTGAAACTAATTCGCATTTTGCTGCCCAAAACTCTTCCTAAAAATAAGCATGACAGGAGTATTGAGTTCCCGGAATATCTAAGTGCGCGAAAAGACGAGGAAGGAAATAAACTGTTTCAAGCCAGGGCAAGAAACCGGAATCGAATGCGGAGGGAAATGATGCAATTTTCGATTAAATGTGGCTGTTGGCTGTGGATTCTGGGGACGGTTTAAGTGAAAATGACCCGGGGCGAATTGAGGCTTTTGACAGGCGGGAGGGGGATTTTAACCGCAGAGATCGCAGAGGAGAGAGAGGAAGAGTGGAACAGAGGAGATAAATAGTCTTAAAGCGGTTCGTCTCTGCGTTAGCTGCGCTAACTGCGTGTATATTTGTCGAAAAGTCCTAGGAGTATTGAAAAATGACAACGATGCGGATCGGGCTATTGTTCGGGGGGCGATCGGGCGAACACGAAGTCTCAATTAGTTCGGCGCGGGCGATCGCCCGCGCCCTGGCTGCTGACGAAAATGCCTCTAAATACGAAGTTCTGCCCTTTTACATCCAAAAAAACGGCCGCTGGCTGTCGGGAACATTACCTCAACAAGTGTTAGCCAGCGGAAAACCTCTGGAAATAGAGGAAGAACCAGGACAAAACGACTCTCCCGCTGGACAGTTTCCTAATTTTAATGCCGTAGATGTTTGGTTCCCTGTTTTGCACGGGCCCAACGGCGAAGACGGTACGGTGCAAGGGTTGCTGAAATTAATGCAAATTCCTTTTGTCGGTTCCGGGGTTTTAGGTTCGGCGCTGGGAATGGATAAAATTGCCATGAAAATGGCTTTTGCTCAGGCTGGTTTGCCGCAGGTAAAATACATCGCTGTCAACCGTTCCGAAATCTGGTCTAATCCTTGCGTTTTCCCCAAACTGTGCGATAAAATTGAAGCAACTTTGGGCTATCCTTGCTTTGTTAAACCGGCGAATTTGGGTTCGTCTGTGGGAATTTCTAAAGCTCGATCGCGGACTGAGTTAGAAGCAGCTCTCGATAGCGCCGCCAGCTACGACAGGCGGATAATTGTCGAAGCGGGTGTGGTTGCTAGAGAATTAGAATGTGCAGTTTTGGGTAACGACAATCCCAAAGCTTCAACAGTGGGAGAAATTACTTTTCAAAGCGATTTCTACGACTACGAAACTAAATATACCCAGGGACAAGCCGACTGCTCAATCCCGGCAAAAGTCAGCGGTGCGATCGTCTCGCAAATCCAAGAAATGGCAGTACAAGCATTTTTGGCTGTAGACGCGGCAGGTTTAGCGCGAGTAGACTTTTTCTACATTGAATCAACCGGAGAAGTTTTGATTAACGAAATCAACACTTTTCCCGGCTTTACAGCTACCAGTATGTATCCGCAAATGTGGGCAGCGGACGGCATTTCTTTCCCCGAATTAGTAGACCGTTTAATTCAATTAGCTCTCGAACGGCACGGGTAAAAAGGTTGAATCGCGCCCTGCAAAATGCTGCCTTGCCAACTGCAAAAAATATTTTTTTCGCAGGTGATATATCCATACCAGCAGAAACGATATAACATGGTTGTGGCAGGCAGTGCCTGCCAGCAACCCAATTTCCGCTGCGGGTCGAGCAACTGGGAATTTTCAGCGGTCGGGTATAAATAAATGCAACATAAAATGGTTAACGGAGAAGGGCGAATAGCAGTGTCAATCTCACATCTTGCATCTCAAATTTTAACTCGGTTAACTTAGATGAGACGTTTCACTCAACTGCCGCAGTGGTGGACTTACGGACTGGTATTTCCCCTAGCGGTACTAAACTGCTGGTTAGCCCTCCTAGTCTTTGAATATTTTCGCGCCCTGATTACAGTTTTGGTAGTCGCTACAGTGCTGTCTTTTTTGCTAGATTATCCAGTGCGCTTTCTGCACAGATACGGCCTGAAGCGCGATCGAGCAGTTTTGTCGGTATTGTTTTTGACTTTACTGCTATTGGTGGTTTTAGGCCTCACTCTGGCCCCGATTCTGCTAAACCAAATTACTGAACTTGCCACCCGACTGCCGACTTGGATAGTTTCTGGCACAGAACAGATTGAAGCGTTCCACAAGTGGGCGGAGAATCGCAATCTCCGCATTGATGTGAGCGGTTTGACTACCAAATTGAGCGATCGACTTTCAGCTCAATTGCAGTCACTCACTGGGGAAGTTCTCAAATTTGGCTTGGGTGCTGCAGACAGCCTGTTGAATTTCCTCCTCACAATAGTCGTGACATTCTACTTGCTCTTGCACGGCGATCGCGTGTGGGAAGGCTTGTTTAAATGGTTTCCCTCCAAGCTGAGCCTTCAATTGCGAGAGTTGCTGGCGCGCAGCTTCCACAACTACTTCGTCGGGCAAGCAACTTTGGCGGGTTTGATGGGACTGTCGATGACTGTTGCTTTCTTAATTTTGCGAGTTCCCTTCGGACTGCTGTTCGGTTTGGGTGTGGGTGTAATGACCATAATTCCCTTCGGAGCACCTTTAAGTATTTGCATTGTCAGTTTGCTGATCACATTAAACAACTTTTGGCTCGGTGTCACAGTTTTAGCTGTCGCTACAGTAATTGAGCAAGTAATTGAAAGCGGGGTTGCTCCTCGGTTGTTAGGCGGTTTTATCGGTCTCAATCCCGTGTGGATTTTAGTGGCGCTGCTGGTGGGGGTTAAGGTGGCGGGAGTGGCAGGTTTGTTAGTTGCTGTGCCGATGGCTGGTTTTATTAAGAATACTGTTGATATTTTGGAAATTTCGAGGAACAAGTCGAGGGAAATCGATTCGGTTAGTTCCATTGAACCTATGGAGCAATAAAATTGCCAACTCGGTTAAAATTTAAAATTTTAACCGAGTTTTTCCGGCTATTTTGACTTAGGTTTAGTTGGTACTTTAGCTTGAGGATTTACAGTTTTTTTACTTCCTGCTTTAGGTTTAGGCTTTCCGGGTGCTTTACCTCCTGTGCTGGATGCAGCCGGAGTGAAAAACCGCGTTTATACGTTAACGTCGATCGCTCGCAACGAAGATTTTGACTCTTAACCGGGTTTTTGTGAGTCCATGACTGTTGTAGAGTTCGGATATCAATCCTGTGAACATTTCATGTCAATGCGGAATATCCTGGCCTGCGATCGTAGTCTTGATTATGGAAGTGTGAGGTAATTCGCCAGTGCTACCTGAGTTCGATCGCTCTCAAAAGCTGGAATCAACAAATTGCCTGCGACTGTCCGGTTTCTACCCCACCTTGTAGGGTAAACCCCACCAGTCAAGCAGACATCACAAATGCTTGAATTAAAATTAAAGAGCCTGTACTTCTAACTTAATTACAGTAGGTGCTAAAAATGCAAAACCATAATTATAACTCTCGCTCTAACTCCCACCAAATCAATACTATGTCAACCCAAAATATGCCTGCATCTCAGCGTTCTAGCAGTTTTGCTTTCCCGAAAAAAATTGCTTTTTTATCTCTCCTTTTACTCGGCTCCACTGCAACTGTTGGGTGCAATGCCCTAACTTCTCAAGTTCCTGGAAGTTCTAACGCGATTCAAGCTCAACCTTCAACTCCAGCGCCAATCTCAGCATTGCCTGCAAATATATTACCCTCTCAAGACTCTAATTTTGTCACTAAAGTTGTCCAGGAAGTCGGCCCGGCAGTGGTGCGGATCAATTCTTCTCGCACGGTGAAGAACCAAGCTCCAGATGAAATCCCCGAGCAATTCCGCCGCTTCTTCGGCCCGGAATCTCCCATTCAACCGGGAAATCGGGTAGAAAGGGGTTCGGGTTCGGGTTTTGTTTTTGGTTCCGACGGCCGCATTTTGACTAACGCTCACGTTGTTGACGGCGCGGATACGGTGACGGTAAAACTGAAGGATGGCCGCGAATTTGTCGGCAAAGTTTTAGGCGTCGATACAGTTACTGATGTGGCTGTTGTTAAAATTGAAGCTACCAATTTGCCTGTGGTGAGTTTGGGCAAATCTGAAGAATTAGAGCCGGGAGAATGGGCGATCGCGATCGGCAATCCCCTCGGTTTGGACAATACTGTGACTGTGGGCATTATTAGCGCTACAGGCCGTTCTAGCGCCGATGTCGGTGTTCCCGACAAGCGCGTCAGCTTTATTCAAACCGACGCTGCGATCAATCCCGGCAATTCCGGTGGCCCGCTGCTGAACCAGCGCGGTCAAGTTATCGGCATGAATACGGCGATTATTCAAGGCGCTCAAGGATTGGGTTTTGCTATTCCGATCGATCGAGCACAACAAATTGCGGACCAATTAGTAACAGCAGGAAAAGCCGAACATCCTTATCTCGGCGTTCGGATGTTGAGCATTACTCCCGAAATCAAGAGAGAATTTAATCAAAATCCCAACACCAAATTGAGGCTGACTGAAGATAAAGGCGTGTTAGTTTTGGGAGTTGCGAAAGATTCTCCGGCGGCACAAGCTGGAGTTCGCCTTGCCGATGTCATCAAGAAAATCAACGGTACGGAAGTAAGTGATGCTGGCAGCGTACAGCAAATTGTTGAGAAAAGTACAGTGGGCAGCGATCTGCAGCTTGAATTGAGCCGCGGCGGACAACCTGTTACTGTGGCGGTGAAAGCGGGTGCTTTTCCAGCCGACCAGCAGCGGTAGAATTGTTGATTGAAACTTAGATCTTGCACCATTGTCAATAATCCTTTTATGAACAGGCAAGATGCCTGTTCCACAAGAAAATTAATCTCTTGTGGAACGGGCATCTTGCCCGTTCTTAAGAATGCTGCAAGAGGTGAGTTTTAATCGGCTTGGTCTGTGAGAAGGGTTTAAACCTCCGGCGGGATGTCGGGGGTAGTCATTATAGTAAGTTACCATAATTTATATGGGTTATTAAGAGGTAGAAAGATGGCTAACATTAATCGGAGGCGTACTGAAAATATTAACGGTAACTTTTATGTAGACAATACCTGCATTGACTGTGATACTTGTCGGTGGATGGCACCTGAAGTATTTGGTCAAGCGGGAGAACAGTCTGCGGTTTACCACCAGCCAACTAATGAAACTGAAGAAATGCGATCGCTCGCGGCTCTTTTGTCCTGTCCCACCAGTTCGATCGGCACTGTAGAGAAACCCAAAAGCATCAAACAAGCCCAGCAAATGTTGCCCGCACTGGTAGCAGAAAATGTCTATCACTGCGGCTACCACTCAGAGAAATCCTACGCCGCGGCCAGCTATTTAATTGTCCGTCCCGATGGCAATATTTTAGTTGATTCTCCCCGTTTTGTGCCGCCGCTAGTCAAAAACATAGAAGCAATGGGCGGCATTCGCTATATGTACTTGACTCACCGCGACGATGTGGCAGACCATCAACAATACCACGATTATTTTGGGTGCGATCGCATTCTCCATGCTGACGAAATTAACGCGGGTACTCGCAGTGTAGAAATTAAACTGTCTGGTAGCGAACCACATCAAATCGCAGATGATTTGTTGATTATTTCTGTACCTGGTCACACGAAAGGTCACACAGTTTTGCTTTACAATAACAAGTTTTTGTTCAGCGGCGATCATCTTGCTTGGTCGGAAAGTTTGCAGCAGCTAGTGGGCTTTCGCGAAGTCTGTTGGTATTCTTGGCCGGAACAAATCAAATCTATGCAGAATTTGGCTAATTACTCGTTTGAATGGGTGTTGCCGGGACACGGCCGCAGGTATAATGCCGATCGACAAACAATGAGCAATCAAATGCAACAGTGTGTTGCTTGGATGCTCAGTGCTTAATACCGCAGATTTCAACTAAGTGAAGTACATTCACCCCACCCGCCCTATCGGGTACCCTCCCCTTAATAAGGGGAGAGTTGGGGAGGGGTGTACTCCATTTAGATGCCAAATGCTGTAGTTGAAAACCCCTTTTATTCTCCGCCGTTGAAACAGCTATTAGATACACAAAGTCCTAGCAGAGGGGGACTAAGAAGAAGTGGGGATATTTAAGCCGGATTGGGTATTAAGCCTTTGGAATGGCAACCAAAGTGATAGAATTAGCGGGATAAGTTGCCTGAAAACCTGCGGCGCTGACACCTAAATCGGTCTGACGGACGATCGCCTGCAAATTCGCATCGCTATAACTGTAAACTTGAGCTTTGGCGGCTGGGTTAAATCCTTTCAAACTCAACTTGCTGGTCAAATTTTGGCTAGTTTTATTAATAATTACCAGCGTCAGAGTACCATCACTGGTACGATCGGCTGCGTAGATTGACAAAAGCCCTTGATCTGTGCTAGCTGAGCGCACCCAAGTATCGCCGTACTTACCGCCTTTTCCGTCGTAATTCATGTACATTCGGAAAGCCTAAGCCCCCGGTTCCGATATACATTTAAATTTTATTTTTTGGGCGGGCTAGAAGCACCCCACAAGATTATATGCGTAAGGTGCCCATTGCCCACCCGGAGAGACTTATTTAACCTTGACTGTAAGCCTCCATTGGCAAACAAGAACAGACAAAATTGCGATCGCCAAACGCATTATCTATCCGCCCCACCGCCGGCCAAAACTTATGTTCGCGAGTCCAAGGTGCCGGATAAGCCGCTTGCGCGCGAGTATAAGGACGATTCCACTCATCAACCATCAGAGATTCGGCGGTATGCGGCGCATTTTTCAATACGTTATTTTGCGTGTCAACATTACCTTTTTCAATTTCCGCAATTTCCGATCGAATTGCAATCATTGCATCGCAAAAACGGTCTAATTCCTGCTTCGATTCGCTTTCCGTCGGTTCCACCATTACCGTACCTGCGACCGGCCAAGAAACCGTCGGCGCGTGATAGCCGTAATCCATCAACCGTTTAGCGATATCTTCGACTTCAATAGCCGCAGATTTTTTGAGCGCTCGCAAATCCAGAATACACTCGTGCGCCACCAAACCAGCTTTCCCTTTGTACAAAACCGGATAGTAAGATTCTAAGCGTTTTGCCATGTAATTAGCATTAAGAATTGCTACTTTTGTCGCTTCAGTTAAACCCACTCCTCCCATCATCCGAATGTACATCCAAGAAATAGGCAAAATGCTAGCACTTCCCCAAGGCGCGGCGGAAACAGCACCAACTGATATTTGTTGACTGTTGACTGTTGACTGTTGACTGTTAAGGATAGAATGACTGGGCAAAAATTCTACTAAATGAGACATTACCCCAATCGGCCCCATTCCCGGCCCGCCGCCGCCGTGGGGAATACAGAAAGTTTTGTGCAAATTTAAGTGACAAACATCAGCACCAAAATCACCGGGGCGGCACAAACCAACTTGAGCATTCATATTTGCGCCGTCCATATAAACTTGTCCGCCACAGTTGTGGACAATCTCGCAAATCTCTTTAATTTCTTCCTCAAAAACGCCGTGCGTAGATGGATATGTCACCATCAAAGCCGCCAGTTCTTTTTTGTGTTTCTCTGCTTTTTTCTGTAAATCTGCGACATCAATATTGCCCTGGGAATCGCACTCGACTGCAACTACTTTCATCCCCGCCATCACCGCGCTAGCCGGATTTGTACCGTGGGCTGACTGGGGAATCAAACAGATATTTCGGTGAGATTCGCCTCGGTATTCGTGGTATTGGCGAATAACTAACAAACCCGCGTATTCGCCTTGGGAACCGGCGTTGGGCTGCAAAGAAATTCCCGCAAAACCGGTGATTTCTGCCAGCCACTGTTCTAGTTGCACGAACATCATTTGATAGCCACGAGTTTGATCGCGGGGTGCAAAGGGATGTATCTTGCCAAATTCTGCCCAAGTCACGGGCATCATCTCTGCAGTGGCATTCAATTTCATTGTGCAAGAACCCAAGGGAATCATCGATGTATTTAGCGATAAGTCCTTGGCTTCTAAACGGTGCAAATACCGCAAAAGTTCAGTTTCTGAATGATAGCTGTTGAAAACTGGATGGGCGAGATAGCTGCTGGTGCGATCGCAAAAATCAGGTAAGGTCAAATAGGAATTCAATGAGTCTGCATCCAGCGGAATGTTGAGAGCATTCTGCCCGTCTGCCCTGATATAATCTTTATTCTGTGCAAAAATTTCCCACAACTCTTGCACATCTTCAACGCTGACAGTTTCATCTAAAGTGATTCCCACTGTCGAATCATCAAAAACTCGGAGATTAATTTTGCGAACTTTAGCAGCTTCTAGAAGTTCTGACAGCGGTTTATCTCCCAATTCTACCCGCAAAGTATCGAAGAAATGTTGAGAACCAATTTTGTATCCGAAACTTCTTAAACCGGATGCCAAAAGTGCCGTTAAACTCCATACTTTCTCAGCAATGTCTTTCAGTCCAGACGGGCCGTGATAAACAGCATACATACTCGCCATTACTGCCAGCAAAACTTGAGCAGTACAAATATTGCTAGTAGCTTTTTCGCGGCGGATGTGCTGTTCGCGAGTTTGCAAGGCCAAGCGCAAAGCAGATTTGCCGTTGGCATCTTTAGAAACGCCGACAATTCGCCCCGGAACTTGCCGTTTAAACTCTTCTCGCGTGGCGAAATAGGCTGCGTGGGGCCCTCCGAATCCCATCGGCACTCCGAAGCGCTGAGTGCTTCCTACGGCTATATCCGCGCCGAATTCGCCGGGGGGTGTGAGCAAGCAAAGGCTCAATATGTCGGCGGCGACTGTGACTAATGCGCCGACTTCGTGTGCCGATCGAATAAAATCCGTATAGTCGTAAATTGCGCCGTCTGTGGCGGGGTATTGCAGGAGAGCGCCGAAGATTGTACGATCGAACTCAAAGCTTTGATGGTCGCCGACAATTACCTCAATTCCCAACGGCTTAGCGCGAGTTTGCACAACTTCAATAGTTTGAGGGTGGCAATCTTGGGAAACAAAAAACGCTTTTGCCCCCTTTTTGCTGGTGCTGTAACTCACCGCCATGGCTTCCGCCGCCGCTGTCCCTTCATCTAGCAAAGAAGCGTTGGCAATTTCCAAACCAGTGAGGTCAATTATCATGGTTTGGAAGTTCAGTAAAGCTTCCAATCGCCCTTGAGCAATTTCGGCTTGGTAGGGAGTGTAAGCTGTATACCAGCCGGGATTTTCTAGGATATTCCGCTGAATGACCGGGGGAGTGATGCAGTCGTGATATCCTGTGCCGATGTACGATCGAAATACCTGATTTTTTGCAGCAATTTCTTTCAATTCTGCCAAAGCGCTGTACTCGCTTTGCGCTGCGGGAAGTTGTAGGGCGCAAGAAATGCGAATCGCCGCAGGAACCGTTTTGTCAATCAACTCATCAAGGCTAGAAATCCCCAAAACATTGAGCATTTGCTGGATTTGGCTGGGTGTCGGGCCAATGTGCCGGGCAGCAAAACCATTGATGGGGGAAAGGTTTTGCTGCTGGTTGGGTTCAAGTTGAGGGCTGTAGAGTACCAAGGCTGATTCTCCTGAATTGACTTTTCTTCTTTGTTTGTAACATTTTGCTAAGGAAGAAGAAAGTTCGGCAACGAGCAAAGTACGGGATTGAAAGGATTTAACCGATTTAGCGGATTGATGTTGAGGTTCGAGATTCGAGGGAAGAGGTTCGAGGGAAGAAGGAAGAGGAAAGATTTTTCCCATTCTCCCCCTCCCCCACTCTCCCCTACTTCCCCTCCCCTACTCGCCTTCCACCATTTTTCGATACTCCGGGGCCGATAAAGCGTCGTCTGCTTCGCTGGGATTGTCAACGCGCACTTTCAGCAGCCACCCATCGCCATAGGGGTCGTCGGCCACAATTTCGGGAGACTCTACAATCTCATCATTGCGTTCTACGACTGTACCGGTAACTGGTGGGTTTAAGTCTGCAACGGCTTTCACTGACTCGACTGTACCGAAAGGTTGGCCCTTTTCCACCGTGGCACCGACTTCTGGCAATTCCAAAAATACGATATCACCTAATTCAGCCACGGCAAAGGCTGTGATACCGATCGTGGCTATGTCGCCTTCGAGTCGGATGTATTCGTGGCTGTCTAGGTATTTCAAGTCATCTGGGTATTGTGCCATGTCTTTTCTCGCAATAAACAAAGTATCAAGTAAATTTTATTGAATAACGCACCCTACAACTTGGTGAAATTTTGCCGAAATTCGTAAGGTGCGTCAGTCAGAGTTTTTCGATGGGAGGCGAAGATGATTTGAGCTGACGCACCCTACAAGCTAGGTCGGTGTGGAGAGCGATAAAATGGTTTTTTTACCACACTAGCCGGATAGTTTTTTCCGCGAATTTCGACTTCTAATTGCTGACCGATTTTAGCTAATTTTGCCGGAACAACGGCGAGGGCTACTGCCCGATTCAAAGTAGGCGATAATGTACCGCTAGTGACTTCTCCTACTGTTTCGCCTTCAAAGATTATCGGATAGCCGTGGCGCGCAATGTGCCGCCCCTGCATTTCTAACCCTACCAAGCGCTTCGACACCCCATTTGATTTCTGCTGTTCCAAAACCTCTCGCCCAATAAAATCGCCTTTGGTGTCCAGGTGAACAACCCAACCCAATCCCGCTTCTAAAGGCGTAGTATGGTAATCGATATCTTGACCGTAAAGAGCCATTGCTGCTTCTAGACGCAAAGTATCTCTCGCACCCAAGCCGCAGGGTACAACGCCAGCAGTTAACAGTTTTTGCCAGAGTTCTTTTCCAACTTCGGCATCGACCATAATTTCAAACCCATCCTCTCCGGTGTAACCTGTTCTGGCGATAAAACTCGGCTGTCCCAACAGGTTTGTTTCTAAGTGACCGAAAGCCTTAATTTGTGCGAGGTTGTCTGACACAAAAGGCTGGATAAAGTTAACAGCTTGTGGCCCTTGAATTGCGATCAAAACTTTGTTTTTAGAGATGTCGGCAAAACTAACTCCGCTCAATTCTAAGTGGGCGGCAATCCAAGCTTTATCTCTGATGCGAGTGGCGGCGTTGACAATGATTACTGCCCGTTCTTCGCTAGTAGTGGCATCGGGTTCTTGGCAGTAGAAAATAATGTCGTCTAAGATGCAGCCTTTGGCATTTAGCAAGACTGTATATTGAGCTTGACCGGGTTGCAATCGGCTCAAATCAGAGGGTACTAAGGATTGAAATTTTTCTCTTACTTGTTTCCCTCTCAAACCAAATTTGCCCATGTGGGAAATGTCGAACATTCCTGCTTGCTGGCGTACGGCTTGATGTTCGCTGCTGATGCCTGCGTACTGCACCGCCATCTCCCACCCGGAAAAGGGAACCATCCGAGCTTTGAGTTCTAATGATAGGTCGTATAGAGGCGTGCGGGCAAGTTGGCTCGGCCTCTCTGGATTGCTGGGTTCAGTTGACTTGGCCACAGGTAGCGCTTTGGTTGCGGGTAGAATGTTTTGATTTTACCAAAAATTGAGTTCGCATTTTTGGACGATCGACTTGGGGATAAATCGTCGATAAGTAAGCCCACCTAAAAAAACAGAATACCGGTATTCCCGAATTCTGTAAGAAGTCGAGGATCTAACAGGTATCGCTTTTTACGTTTTTTTAATGGAGAATAGCGGGCTCGAACCGCTGACCCCTACAATGCCATTGTAGTGCTCTACCAACTGAGCTAATTCCCCTTTCTTTTCGCGCTCTCAATCATGCCTTAAGTTACCAATATTTGTCAAGCGTTTTTACAAAATTAATTTTGAGCCTTGGACTGGCAAGGCTTTGGGCTTTTTGTCAAAAAACATCTCCTCGCTTCTGGATAATCGTCAATCCCTACTATCATTTAGTAAGTGTGTTGGGATATTTCGGTTAAATGGCTCAAACAAGACCCCATGAGGAAGTAGACGACTACCAGAGCCGCTGCTGAGACAGCAACTAGAGCACCTGCTAGCATTAGTGAAAATTCCCGTTGCGCGATCGCCTCCTGCATCAAGTGCAAAGACCAAGCAACGAGGGCAACGTCAATTATTAAAATAGAAATCAGCATAAGTTACGATTTGTAACAGCGTACCTATTGTAACAAAACTTTTGGCTGAGTGCCGCGCAGCTCAGACCTATTTAAGTTTTGCTGTAAAACCCGCAGGCAGCACCGGAAAGCCCCTAAGCAAAAATGATAGCTTTGCTTAATAATTACGATATGCAAAGTAAATGAGAGCTAGCTCAGCGTTATAGGTGGCGTTTTTGATTTGGAAGCCAGCGATTCCCTAGGGGATTAGGTGCGCTTCACACGCTTTTTTGAGGGTCAGGGTGCGATCGACCTTTGAGTATAACTGATTTGATAGCAGAAGGTCTGAGCCGCTATTGCACTTGGATGCTGTAAAATTAACTTTATTAACCTGCTTGAAAAGATGACAAATCGCTCTACTCGCGCCCTTTTTCACAGCAAAACACTCAACACTGCTTTGCGTGCTTTTAGCTTTCCGCAAGATATGGAAGTGCGCCGCCAAAAATTGGGAACGTGGATTGCTGCACTTAAAACTGGTACGTTAGACGAAGTTAAAGAAGTTTCGCTGCACGGCAGTTTTATTAATGATATTTTTCAGGATGTTTTGGGATATTGCTCGGTAATTCAAGGTGCGGGGAAAGCTTGGGAAATTAACGCGGAACAAACGATATCTGATGGCGGCGGTTCTGCTGACGGGGCGATCGGCTTTTTTACTGCTGCTGACAATCCTAAAGGCAAAGCCGTGTCCCTGCAAGGTAAAGTGATTGCTCCGATCGAACTCAAGGGAGCGAAAAATGATTTAGATCGTCCCGCATCTGGGCGAACCGAATCAGCAGTTGACCAAGGTTGGCGCTACGCTAATTATACACCAGATTGTCGCTGGATTATTGTCTCGAATTATCGAGAGCTGCGACTTTATCATACCAATAAAACTCCCGCTTATTACGAACAATTTTTTCTGACTGACTTGGCGGATATTGCAGCTTTTAAGCGGTTTTACTTTCTGCTGTGTCGCCGCAATTTTTTGCCTCAAAACCAAGCTCAAACAGTTTCTGTTATTGACAGACTGTTAAAAGACTCTGACGAAGCTCAAGAGGAAATTACCAATAAATTATATCCAGAATACAAAGCAATTAGACTCGCTCTCGTCAAGCATTTTCGCTTTTCTGGGCCGCCGGATATCCCCAACCGCGATCGCGTACTCATCGAAAAAGCTCAAAAAACTTTAGACCGTGTTTTATTCATAGCTTTTTGTGAAGATAAAGGGTTGCTGCCGCGAAACACCCTCAGCAACGCTCACGACCACAAAGACCAATACAATCCTAGATTAATTTGGGAAAATTATCAATCTGTATTTCGCTGGGTAGATGTGGGAAATGATGACCCTCCTGTACCGGATACAACGGCGGTTTATTTAAATTCGATCCGGTTTTAGACGCACAATTGACTGTGCCAAATCCCTTATGCAGTCAGCTTAAGAATTTGACGAGATTTGATTTTGATACCGAAGTTTCCGTCGATATTTTGGGGCATATTTTCGAGCAGTCTGTTACAGATTTGGAAGAATTAAATGCTGAAACTACCGGACAGGAATACAATCAGAAAAAAGGCAAGCGGAAAACTCAAGGTGTGTTTTACACGCCTGCTTTTATTACTCAATATATTGTCGAGGTTTCTCTTGGTGGTTATTTGCAGCGACGAGAGCAAGAATTGCGCGATTTATTCCTAATGAGCGAAGTTGCTGGAGTGTCGGTTCAGCCACCCAATAAAACTGCAATTAAGTTTTGGAAAGCGTATCGAGACGAAGTGCTGCAAAAAACGCGAGTCATCGATCCGGCGTGCGGGGGAGCATCCCGGTTTTGCGCTTTTGAGCATCAAACGGATATTGATCCGTTAAGGTAGGCGCAGCGAAGCTTAAGCATTTGATTAACATTTTTCATCAACCACTGCGCTCCTGAAATTTTTAACCTTCTATCAATTTGTTTTACTGCCGACTCTACAGCTCCGGAACCGATTGAGCAAACCTTTTGTGTTGACAATTGGTCGTAGTTAACAATCCGTCGGCGATGCTTCTCCAAATAAGCACAAAAGTTCTGGGCTTGTTTTTGACGGCAAGACTTAAATAAATTGATGGTTTCCTCGACTCGTCCTTGCCACAGAAACTCCTTACCCTGCGCCAGACGCTTCAACGACCCACCGACCTTACATAGATTTTCAACTAAGTGATACCAATCTAAAATTTCCCGCCGCGCCCCGTCAGGATTCAACTGGACAATAATATTCCAAATGCCATCATGACCATCTCCCAAACAGGTTAGTAGCTCTGATAAAGGCTGACTGTTCACATAATTAACTAACGCTTGGTTGTCAAGAAAAAATGCCCCGTAATAACTGTCGTGCAGTCGCACAGCCTTGTAGTCAAGCCAGTGACTGCCCTCTCCCTTTTCTTTTCTGAGACGGACTTTCCCCCCATCCACACTGGTTTCCTTTACCTCCCAAGCAGCTATTATGGGCGCCCATTCTTGCTTTTCCACTAATCGGTGTAAACAAGTGTGGCCTATATGCACTCCCGTCTGGGCTGCTATTTCACTCTCAGCTTTCTCATAAGAGAGATTAGCCACCTGACGCAGGCAGCACTTTTCCAATAATGGAGCTAAACGAGTAGATTTTTTGACTCCCAATTTTTCGGCTGGTTTTTCAGTAATTATTAGCTTACCAATGCAACTTTTTACTGTGCGAGACCCTCCTGATTCTGTTCCTGTTGCCTGTTTGATAAAAAAAAACCAACCTCCGGCCCGACTAATTCTAGCCATTGCTCTCGAATATGCTTTTCGATTGTTTCCAGACTTGATAATTCTGAGACCGGAGTATTTGTGTACATAATCTCGGCAATCTCAGCAGCACAAGCTTTTAAACGCTCCTTCTGTTCAGGGGTCATAGCCACTCCTCCTACGAATGCAGTTCACGCTTCTATTGACGCTCTACCTATTATCCTCTCTTGATACTACTTTTACAAAACCGGGATGCTCCCGTTGGGGACCCACTTTTTCAAGCCATTGTTGCCTGAGATGCTTTTCGATATTTTCCAGACGGGTCAGTTCACTCGGGGCTGTATTGTCATACAAAATTTTAGCAATTTCTGCCGTACAGGATTGCAACCGCTCTAGTTCTTCAGGGGTCATGGCTCTTTTTCTCCACTTTTTTTGACGCTTTTATTAATTTTAACTATTTTACGCTTATTCGGATATATTTACAAAACCGGGATGCTCCCGGCGTGCGGTTCGGGTGCTTTTTTGATTGCGGCTTTTGATTATTTGATGCAGCAGTACGAAAGAGTCGATCGCGAATTGAATGCTTTGGGGTATAAGCCAAAAAACGGCAACTCGCTGGAATTTGACAGAAGCATTTTAAGCAACAACCTGTACGGCGTAGATTTGCTGCCGGAATCGGCGGAAATTACCAAACTTTCCCTGTGGTTGAAAACGGCGGAACCTGGTAAAACCCTGACTTATTTGGATGATAATATTAAAGCGGGCAACTCGATCGTCGCTGACAGTAATGTAGCAGATACAGCGTTTGATTGGCAAGCTGAATTTTCCCAGATTTTTGCTGATGGCGGTTTTGATGTTGTCATTGGCAATCCGCCTTACGTGCGGCAGGAGTTGCTGTCTCTAATTAAACCATACTTGCAAGCAAATTATGAATCATATAACGGCGTAGCAGACCTTTATACTTACTTTTATGAACTCGGGTTAAAGATTCTCAAACCGGGGGGTGTGCTTTCGTATATTGTCACAAATAAATGGCTGAGGTCTGGATACGGCGAACCTCTACGCAAGTTCTTTGCCAGTCAAGGTTTACTAGAGCAAATTATTGATTTCGGACACGCCCCAATTTTTGAGGATGCTGATACTTTTCCGTGTATTGTCGCAGTCAGAAAACCTAACGCTTCTCTATGTATCTCTGAAACTGAAAGCGAGATTGAGCAAGGTAAATCTGAACCTAATTCGCCTGTGATTGTTTGTCCAGTTCCGCGCGAGGAACTTGCTAATATCAACTTTACACAATACGTTCAACAACACGGCTATCAAATTTCGCGATCGCGTTTCAATGCGAGTGCTTGGAGTCTGGAACCTCCTGCTGTTGATGAGTTGATGCAGAAAATTCAACGAGTGGGTGTTCCGCTCAAAGATTTTGCAGGTGTTAAGCCTTATCGAGGTATTTTAACAGGATTGAATGAAGCTTTTTTAATTGATGAAGCTACTAAAAACAGTCTAGTTCAAGCAGACCCTAAATCCGCTGAAATTATCAAGCCTTATTTACGAGGTCAAGATATTAAACGCTGGAGTCCAGAGTGGGCGAATCTTTGGGTTATTTTGCTGAAATCTAGCAGCGATAGTGTATGGCCCTGGAGTAAAGCAAACGATAAAGCAGAGGAAGTATTTGCACAAACATTTCCATCGCTGTATCAGTATATGAAGCCGATGCAAGAAAAACTGTCTAAGCGTTCCGACAAAGGGCGTTACTGGTGGGAACTGCGTAGCTGTGCTTACTACAGAACTTTTGAACATCCCAAAATTGTTTATCAGGAAATAAACACTTTTCCCGCTTACGCTGTAGATTTTAATGATTATTTTATAAACAATAAAGTATTCTTTTTACCGCATTTTAACTTATATACTTGTGGCTGCTTAAATTCCCCTATTGGATGGTGGATTGCTCATCAATTATTCCCTAAAATGATAGGAGATGCTGTTACTCCTCGCAGCGATTTAATGGTTGATTTTCCGAGCGCAGCACCAACTGACTCAATTCGTGCCGAAGTAGAACCAATTGTCAGCCGTTTAATTGAAATCGCCAAAACTAATCAAGAAACTCACCGAGATGTCTTGCAATGGCTAGAAATCACTTATTTAATTGATAAACTCGGAGAACAACTCGAAGATTTTTCTGCCCTTTCCTTTGCAGAGTTCGTAGCAGAAATCAGAAAGCGAATGCCGAAAACTAAATCCTCCGATCCTCTCGGCGTTGCTGGACTAAAAGCAGTCCGCGAAACTTATAACCCACATTCCGCACCCTCAACTGGCACATACACAGTTGGGGTGCTAATGGAGAGTCTCTAGGACGAGATAATAGTCAAAAATACCCGCTCCTGAAGGGGTCACAATCGCATCGACCTGTTGGGGCTTGCTGAAAATTAACTGCTTTCAGGCATCAGTCCTAGATTCTTCATCTCTAACAACACCTTTATCCGTCATAATTCACTATTAATAGACAGCAAATATCTTCAGCAGCCTGACAATTATACATCACTACTGAATTAAATATTTCTGAAATTTCAGTCAGTTTGGCTCATCAAACAAACTGCTTGATTTCAGAGTAATAAATAATCAGACCTACAGGAGAGCGGCAGCAAGTTTAATATAGCCATTCGCTCGGCTGTTAAATTAGAAATTTGTTGAATCCCTTGCAGGCTCACAAGATGAATCGATTGAAAAATCTGGCAAATCCAACGGAGGGTCGGTCGATTAGTTTGTTTACCTAACTGATTTTTAAATTTTGAATTGGTGCGTTGCAAATTGTGACGCAGTAACCTTTGACCTAAAGTATAGACCAACAAACACAAACCCATTACCAATGCCAAAGCTTCGATTCTTTCTGGCGACTTGAGAAATACACTGTCCGTAAAAAATAGCGGATATTTCAAGAATCCAAACCCTCTTTCTGCTGACTGCTGTTCCTTGTATTTCACAATCATATCGTCAGCCTCTAATTGCTTAGCTTCCAGCACATTAGTGGCGAGAATAAACCTGCCACAGGCTTTAGTTTCTTGGGCGAGCGCGCCTGTATCTGGTTCCAGTTTTGCTTGAACTTTAAATCTCAGTTTCGAGCTGGATGTCTCGCGAGAATTTGTCGCATTAGTATCAGTTTGTGCTGTAATTTCTTTGCTACTAACTTGGGTGATGTTGTAAAATTTTAGTTGTTTGGATAAGCGATGAGCTGCTGCGGCAGCGTCTGCGGCACAAGCCAATTCAATTTTTGAGAGTTCTTGCAGTTTATTCTCAGCTTCAGCCTTGGCTTTTTTGAGTTTTTTTTCAAGTTTTCGTAGGTCTGACTCGCGTCGCAAGCGGCTCTCTACTACTAACCATCTTTGTTCAATTCCACCATAATTACTTTTGTGTTCTGACCAACTATATCCACTCACAGAACAGGAGGTAAATTCTGCTTCATTTAACTGAGATACCAGTTGCTGCGATTGCTTGAGGCAAGGGCGGTACGCGGGTCAACCATCTTAAATTGGTTAACATAGATAAATTTGGGGCTGAATATAATGCACGCTCTGCAACCATTAAACTGTCGAGATTTAACTGTTGTTTAAACTCCTGACAAATTGATGCGAATACGGCACGATCTGATTCATTTCCCGAACCCACCCTTAAAAATAGTGGTACATCTCCTTCGCTACTACAAATTAAATCTAAAATGAATTGTTTTAAGTCGGACCTGTGGTCGCGGGAGTAGCCGTAGGTAATCTTAATTGGCACGGCCGATGACACAGGTTTAGTGGACTCGCGATCTCCGCGATCGAGTGCCGTTTCTGACTCGATAACAGATACAGATGCTAGCTCCGATTCGTATTTACCATGCAGGTGAAAGGAACTTGAATCTAAATGGGATGTCTCTGTATCGATCTCAAATTTTTGAGCTGCGGTTAATGCGATAGTTGTAAATATTTGGCTGCTGACTGCCAAATATAACTTGTCTAATACTCTACCTAAGCGGTATTCGTGTTTGGTGTGATGCTTGAATACCTTCACCCATTAAATGTTCGATTGCTTTGCCTTCAAAAAATTTGGGAAATAAGTATAATGGAGCCCAAACGTGCCCTAACCCATTGATAATCATCGCTTTGACTGCCTGACCCGGACTGACAATCTCACCCGGTTGTTCCCCTATTAACTCGTTGATTTTTTGGACAATTCCTATGGAATCAACTAGACCTGCTATCAGACCAAGATGGTCGAGATTAGAGACGGTTATCTCTGTTGCTTGATGCACGGGCTTCTTGAGTTCGAGCGAGTTGTTTGCTACCTGAGTTTAGACTATTTTTATCCGCAGCGCTGCACAGGGGACGACTGGTTTTTGTTGTTCATTTACACGATCGCACATTTTCATCCCTCAGCGTTTTACCAAGCTTTCGAGCGACACAGGTTGGTTGTTGTCGCGCGCACTTCATCTCCAACGATCTTTCACAGAAGCACTTGGGTCGGCTGTATTTTTCAAAATTGACCACGAATCGATCTCGTGACACGGCTTTCTGAGTATTTCTACTCACTTCTCGCCGACCGATCTACTCTTCCTTCCCACCCCAACTGTGTGTGTGCCAGTTGAGGGTGCCGAATGTGGGTCTAAATCACCCCAAACACCTCTGTTAACTTCTGGCACTTGGGCCATCATATTGGACATCAGGAAAGTAGCGCTGTTATTGGCTTCGTTGCGGGTGCGGTCGGCACTGGGTGCTATGTGTCCCCGGTCGTAGCCGCTTCCGGTGTAATCGTTGGGGCGGACTTTGGTGCGACTCGTTTAACCTAAAATAAGGGTTTTAAACCCTTATGGGACGGTTAGCCTAGCCGATTAACTCGGTTAGCGACAACTGATTGCATATATAGGTGAGACTTTGTGAGTCAAGTCCTATCCTTCAAGTGCAGAGGTGAAAGCATATCCCCTAGTATGACTGGTAGCAACAGTCAGGCTAAAGCGGGGATAAAAGGCAGAACTACTGAGAGCCAAACTCGGTAACTGTCGAGCAAGAATCCATGCGTAGCGCAAGCAAAGATGTGTCCGAACCATCGTCACCCTAAATGGTGTAATGGCTAAATCAAGGATAAACCTGTTGAAAAACACAGTAAGACCTGATTAACACCAAGCCAAAAGGCAAGGATAGGGCATAAGCGGTTCCATGACCGACTTATAAGCACAAGCCTACAAAACCCGGTGGAAAGCATCGCGCTAAAGATTCAACCAATGTGCAATCGGAACGAAGTAACCCAACTAATTATCTCTGGAAAGGTCGATAACCAGTAAGTAGCTAACGAATGATAATTAGGGGCAGGATTGTATCACAAGCGAAAGCCTCAATGTAATACTGAGGATATGCTGACAGATACACGGTAATTTCAAAGATAGAGTCCTAGTAGCAATATATATGTCTAATACGCAGAACAATCAGACGGTGGAATGGAAAGACCTTAATTGGCGAAAGTTAGAAAAGGTTACTTTTAAGTTGCAAAAACGAATCTATCAAGCGAGTGAACGTGGTGATGTTAAAGCAGTTCGTAAACTTCAAAAGACCCTGATTAGGTCTTTGTCTGCAAAGTGTATTGCGGTTCGTCGGGTAACTCAGGATAATCAGGGAAGTGCGGCTTGTTGACGCGCCAAGGAGAAATCCGAAAGCGTCACACCTGCTGAAAGCAGGTCAATAGGGAAGGGTGG
>NZ_JAUBTQ010000027.1:0-109198 GCF_036702515.1 Microcoleus sp. BROC3 | reverse complement strand
GACTATCGGTTCTGGTTGAGGATGCTCGATCGACTCTACTGTTTCTGAAACAACGGGCAGATTTTCGACTATCGGTTCTGGTTGAGGATGCTCGATCGACTCTACTGTTTCTGAAACAACGGGCAGATTTTCGACTATCGGTTGCGATTCGGATTGATGAGTATCCGCGATCGAGTCTTGAGTTGTTGCCGCTTCTTGCAGATTTCGATCGACCTCCGGTTCGCTATGAACCAGATTTTCTTCCGGTTTCTTTTCAGCCGCTGTCAGCCTTAAAAACACATCTTCCAGAGTAGCGCGAGAGCGACGCATTTCGCACAGTCCAAATCCAGAGGCGACGATAGCTGTAGCAATTTCTCGTCCGGGTTCTATGTCGGATTCGCACAATGCCCGCAGGCGGTAGCGACCCACTAAAAATTGATTGCTTGGAATCAATTCGACCGATCGAACTCCCGGCAAATTTTCCAAAGAAGGCAACAGCAGACTGTTTACCAAAGCCCCCTCGCCTTCAACTTCGAGTTCGTAGCCCTCTCCGGCGGCCAACTCTTCCATCAAATTTTCGGGACTACCCGCAGCGACGATTTTACCGCGATTGATGATGGTAACGCGGTTACAAGTCATGCTGACTTCCGGCAGAATGTGCGTGGAAAGGATAATTGTGTGTTGGCCGCCAAGACTTTTGATTAAATTGCGGACTTCGATGATTTGTCGGGGGTCGAGGCCCACGGTTGGTTCGTCTAAGATAATTACCGGGGGGTCGTGGACGATCGCCTGCGCGATACCGACGCGCTGCCGAAATCCTTTAGAAAGTTTGCGGATTAAAACTTTGCGTTTATCAACCAGGCCGCAGCGTTCGATCGCGGAGGTAACTCGTCGCGCGCGATCGCCCGCAGGTACTTGCTTGATCCGGGCGACAAAAAACAGAAACCCTTCCACAGTCATTTCTGGATACAGTGGCGGGTTTTCCGGCAGATAGCCGATGCGCTGTCTGACGGCCATCGAGTCTTCGTGAACATCCATGCCGGCGATGCGGGCCGTACCGCTGGATGCCGGCAAATATCCCGACAAAATCCGCATCGTTGTGGTTTTGCCCGCGCCGTTTGGCCCCAAAAAACCGAGAATTTCTCCTGATTCGACCGAAAAAGACACGTCCGCGATCGCTGCGGTCGAACCGTAAGTTTTGCTTAAGTGTTCTACTTCAATCATTTGTCAGAAGTCACGCGATTTTAGGTTTTAGATTTTAGATTTACTTTGCCAACCACAGGCGGGACGCCTGTTCCACGAAGTTGAGAGTCTCGCCCGATCGGCGGGTCGATCGAATTTATGGCGAAATTTTTAATTTGATTTTGTCTTCCAGTGTAGTCTGGCAAGAACCAAATCTATCATAAGGGTCGATCGGACTTTGAAACAAAATGCTAGGTAGTAGGGTG
The DNA here is from genome assembly GCF_036702515.1 of Microcoleus sp. BROC3. NCBI lineage: Bacteria > Bacillati > Cyanobacteriota > Cyanophyceae > Oscillatoriales > Microcoleaceae > Microcoleus > Microcoleus sp. BROC3. The sequence continues at coordinate 107,771 of NZ_JAUBTQ010000027.1, read as the reverse complement.
CGGCGCGCGGAAATGATTAGCCGATGTACATCGAATCGCTACCACCTGACGCACCCTACCAGTAGAGTCCGTGCGTAACCAAACCCTCAACTAGCTGCCTTCGCTACAGACGCGGGGCTGTTTCTAGGTTGATATCGGCATTAAACACAATCACAAATTCAGCCTTGGGGATTAACTGCCGGATAATCCGCAGATAGCCGTCAGCATCGGAATGCCTGAAGAAATGGGCTACAGTGATTCGCTGCATATTGGGAAGCAAGCGAACAACCAACCACCTGTTAAGGCGCTGTTTGTAGGGCATAATTAAGTTTGTCTCCATTCAGTGTTGGAGCCAAAGCCAGTTCAATGCTTGTCTAGGGCGCGGACTGGCTTTTGACCTTTGTTAGACTTCGTGTCTATCTCTAGGTTATGACACCAACTACATATAGTCAACTGAATAAATATAATCAACTGAACTAAGTACGGGATAGATAATGACGCTGGGGCAAAAGCTAAGAGAAAGACGTGAAAGTCTAGGTTTGACTCGAATACAAGTGGCAAGAGCGTGTAATGTGGTCGAATCCACAGTCATCAACTGGGAAACTGACAGACACGTCCCCAAGCTATATCCAGCACAGATGAAAGCCCTGTGCGACTTATTGAAATTCTCGATCGAAGATTTAGTCGTGTAGCTTCAGGAGTTAATTTTTTTATAAGCCCAGGCGCATCTAAATTTGACAGTCCAGCTTGATGAAATTCTTGTGAGGTGTCCCGCCCGCCCAACAATACAATTTAGATGCCCAACAGCTTACTAAATCAAATGTAAACCGCCCTCTTTCTTCTCCTCCTTCGCGTCCTAGCGCTTACGCGCGGCTTCGCCTAACGCGCCTTCGCGGTTCGTTCAAAAAAATCTCAACTCCTTTTCCAAATCTTAATTTCCCCCAACCAACCCGCACTAACAATAGTCTTCCCATCGCTGCTAATCGCCACAGCGCTAACGTAGCCAGCATGACCGCTCAAATTACCTCTCAATTCCCCCGATCGCACATCCCAAAGTCTCACACTCTTATCCCAACTCCCAGTAACCAGCGTAGTGCCATCCCGACTGAATGCCACCGACCAAACCCCGTCAGTATGCCCGCTTAAACGCCGAATTAACTGCCCGTTTCCGGCATTCCACAACCCAACAGTGCCATTGCTGTTTCCCGCCGCTAAACTTTTGCCGTCGGGAGTAAAAGCTAGCGACAAAACAGCCAAGTTTTTGCCGCCAATCGTGCGAATTGCTTGACCTGTAGCTAAATTCCACAACCTAATTGAACCATCTTTGCTGCCGCTAGCTAAAGTTTTGTTGTCGGGACTAATTGCAACTGCATTCACCAACCCAGAATGCCCGGTCAAAGTCCGCAGCAACTCTCCTGTTTTCTGGTTCCAAATCTTAATCGTTTTGTCCCAACTGCCACTGGCTACAAATTGACCGTCGGCACTAACGGCAACGGTCGAAACAGCATTGGAATGCCCGCTCAAAGTGCGTACAACCGCGCCAGTTTCTAAATTCCAAATTTTCACAGTTTTGTCGTCGCTGCCGCTAGCTAACACCTTGCCATCCGCACTCGCGGCCAATGCGTTTACTGCTTCCGTGTGACCTTGCAGGGTAGTTTTTAATTGCCCGCTGGGAAAATTCCAAACTGAGATAGTGCCGTTGCTATTTCCTGTAGTAAAATAAGCTGAAGCTAGGGCAAGGGAACTGACAACTTCCGAAGGCCCTTTGAGGGTATTTGTGGCAGCAAAGGCGATCGCACTTGCGGGCCGGCGGGGGGCATTATTCGCCGGAGTTTTCGGGTTTCCGGCAGTAGGAGATTGGGGAACTACTGGCAGGGAAATAGTCGATCGCCATTTCATGAAAGTATTAATTTCTATTCCCGCAGCCACGATTTTATCGGAATTGTCCTCTAACCTGACAATGCCGTTAATTGCGACAACTCGCCCCGCATCGTCGAGCACCGGCCCCCCACTCATGCCTGCTCTCACTAAGTTGTTGTAGACCAAAGTATACCCGTTCCAGGGAGTTTGGCGGCCGGTAAGCTGACCTTCCGTGGCGATGAAAATCGGCTGTCTCAGGGAACCGCCGGATATCGGCCAGCCGGCCACATAAGCCTTGTTTCCCTTAGTTGCTGCGGAATTGGCTAATTGAGCCAGGGGGTAGCTTTGAGTGCTGCTGAAGGGTACGACGGCTAAATCCATCCCCGGCACTCGCCGCACGAGGCTGTATGATACAGAGTGAGCTTTGCCGTCGGGAGTTACGACCTCGTAATCGCCGGCTTTATCGACAACGTGCCAGTTTGTGAGAATATAGTATGTGCTGCCTTGTTTCTCTAAAATTACTCCAGAACCGCCTTTTGGCCCCTGGATGCGAACCGTAATTTGTTGGGCAACGGTTTTAACTTTGTCGGCGGTTAATGCGAGGGCAATTTGAGGTGATGTGATTGGGATGAGGGCGATCGAACTCAGAGCGATCGTAGCACTCAAAATAGCCGGAATAGTTCTGCTGTAATTCATTATTGTGTAAATTTAACATACCCATATATCAACTGACGGATAACTTTTCCGGTTTGTGGCATATTGACCGAAAGCATCCAGGATACAAGCCCCCGGATTCATCCGTCCAGAAATAAAAAACCTGTATCCGATAAAGGAGCCCCCGAATTTATCCGTGGAGCCAATGCTTCAATCTAAAATCTAAAATCTAAAATCTAAAATCGATTGACGGTTAACAACGCCAAAACGCCTGCGCGACGATCGAACTTTCGACATTCGCACAAGCCTCACAATATGTGACACAGCCCTCTGGCTAGCAGAAAAATTTAGAATCGGGAACCGCACCTAGCCTCAACAATCGCAACTGGCTGATCTCTATTCTTTTCTCGGCAAATCAGAATTTGAGCCAAACGCTGCTCGGAATAATACCCATTAGCCATCCAGCCGATAGGTGCGCCCGCGATCGCGCCAACTGCTAAACCAGTGATGAGGCTCCAAATAAGATGCTTTCTGGCGATCGGGTTTTCTTGCATAAAAATTTATCCTAAACACTTAACCTTAGCAAAAATACCACAAATAAAATTTACTGTCTTCCTCCTATTTACTTATTTCCTAAGTAGTAACCCAGGATTAAGTATAATTTTCTTCACAGTCCGCTTAAGACAATCCCATGCAGCAATAATCAAGCATCCAAACTTAACAAAACCGATGGCAAGAAATATATGGTATTTAGAAACTGGGACAAAGAATTAACTGAGGAAAATCTCCGATATCAAATAGCCCAAGCCAAGCAAGCATGGAAAAACGCTGAGGCTACAGAGTCGCGTGCCGAATCCGTGCAGTATAACCAGTCGGAAGATTTAATAGTTATCAAACTGAAAAACGGCGCTATTTTTTGTTTTCCTCCAAAGCTAGCACAAGGCTTAGAAGATGCTTCACCAGAACAACTTGCTGATGTTTGGCTACCGCCTTCCGGTAGCAGCGTGCACTGGGAAAGCTTAGATGTTGATTTTGGCATTCCCGAACTTATCGCAGGTATTTTTGGGACAAAATCTTGGATGGCTGAATTAGGAAGGAAGGGAGGACAGGCAACTTCAAGCTCTAAATCGGCAGCAGCACGGAAAAATGGCAAGAAAGGCGGACGACCTAAAAAGAATATTTCTGTTAATTATTGAAATCCTTTTGAGCTGTCAGATACCAGCGAATTAAATCCCCGACTTCTTGGAAAATTCGGGGATTTTGCATTCAATATTATGCTAAATCAAACAGCAAAAATTCAGCATCTGCCGTAGCCTCAATCGCCAATTCAGACTCGCCGCTAACCGCCGCAGCGTCGCCATTTTCCAAAGTCAAACCGTTGAGCAAAACCGAGCCGCGAGCCACTTGCACCCAAGCATGGCGATTCGGCTGCAAAGCATGAGAAACCCGCGAGTCTTTATCCAAAACAGCCGCATACAAATCCACATCTTGATGCACTTTTACAGCACCATCTCTGGCATCTCGCGCCGCCACTAACCGCAGTTTTCCCCGCCTTTCTTCCACTGGAAAATCCCGCTGTTCGTAACTCGGCTGCAAGCCTTTTGTATCGGGTAACAGCCAGATTTGCAGCAAATGAACCGGGTCTGTCTTCGAGTTATTGAACTCGCTGTGCTGGATACCCGTACCTGCACTCATCCGCTGCACTTCACCGGGTTTAATTACTGCACCGGTACCCAAACTATCCTTGTGTTCTAATGCTCCTTCTAATACATAAGTAATGATTTCCATGTCGCTGTGTCCGTGAGTGCCGAAACCTCTGCCGGGGCTAACGAAATCCTCATTAATTACCCGCAAAGAGCGAAAATTCATATAATTTGGATCGTAATAGCCGGCAAAAGAAAATGTGTGGTAACTGTCCAGCCAACCGTGATTAGCGTGTCCTCTTGCTTCACTTTTTCTGACGGTAATCATTTTCTGAATCCTCAGTGAAATTTATCGGGTGTTTCTTTGATGTTTTTATTTTAAACCGAGTCAAGCTATTATGGATAGTACGCACTTAAAAGTGCCGTAGTTACCAAAAAGATACTATGCAAGTCCAAGAAGTAAACCTCGATCGCGCAAATTGCCCTGTAGAACGCACTCTAGACGTGATTGGCGGGCGCTGGAAGGTCTTGATTCTGCGGGAGTTGTTTCAAGGAGTGAAGCGTTTTAACGAGCTGCAACGAGCTGTCAACGGCATTACTCAGAAGATGCTGACGCAGCAACTGCGCGAAATGGAATCAGACGCGATCGTGCACCGGGAAATTTACCTGCAAGTGCCGCCAAAAGTTGAATATTCGCTAACGCCTTTGGGCGAAAGTCTCAAACCGATTATTAATGCCATGCACGAATGGGGAATTCAGCATATTAGCGAAGATGGAAAATGAGCGGTTTCTAGATGGTTTTTTCCGTCTTCCGACAGATTTCAAATTTTCAACCTAGTTCAACAATAATAATATGAACAACATAGAGCGTCTCGCCACCCTCAACCGCATCCGCAAACTCAGCCGCCTGATGGATACCGCCATTGGCATCCCCGGCACTAAATTTCGCATTGGTTTAGATCCCATTATCGGTTTAGTTCCGGGTGCTGGGGATATCGTAGATACCGCGTTTTCCGCCTACCTAATTTATTTAGCAACTCGATTCAACATCCCCCAAAAGACTCTAGGCAAAATGATTTACAATATCGGTCTAGAAGCCGTTGTGGGATCGGTACCTTTAGTCGGAGATATCTTCGATGCTTTTTATAAATCAAACATGAGGAATCTAGCGCTTTTAGAAGCACACCTCGAAGAAGCTGAACCAGAACTAGCCGCAGTTGCACAACCTATTCCTCAACCTATTAAATTGTAGGCGCGGGTTTCACGCACAATTATTGTAAATAACCAACAATCTCTCAAACCCGCCCCATCAAACGAAAAATCACAATGTACATTTTCCGCATTCGATCCAAATTTAATGTTGATGCGGGTTGTCTGTTGTGGGGAACGGGTTGATCTAGATTGTTGGTACTCGTCAGATATTATTCGTAAAACCCGCCCTTACGAAATAATTACTGATGTCGTTTAACTGCTTCCACGAAAGCAATAACATCCGCTTCCAAAGTATTAAAAGCCGTTACCAGTCTAAGAGTACATTCATCCCAGCGATAAAACAGAAAGCCCTCAGCTAAAACCGCTGTAATTACCGAGTCGGGAAGTTGAATAAAAATCTCGTTAGCTTCAACCCGATGGCAAAACTTCGCTCCCTCAACTCCCGCCAAACCTTCGGCTAATTTTGCTGCCATATTATTTGCATGAGCTGCATTTTTCAGCCACAAATCATCCGTTATATACGCTTCCAACTGCGCCGACAAAAACCGCATTTTCGAGAAAAGATGGCCGCTGCGCTTGCGGTAAAAAGGAAAAGTCTTTGCCAATTCTGGATTAAAAAAAACCACAGCTTCCGCAGCCATCGCGCCGTTTTTTGTCGCTCCAAACGAGAGAATATCGACACCAGTGCGCCAAGTAAGATCCGCAGGAGAACAGCCAAGACTGGCGACAGCATTTGCAAAGCGAGCTCCATCCATGTGCAGGTGCAAATTGCGATCGCGAACTACTTCTGAAATCTGGGAAATTTCCGCTGGATTGTAGACGGTTCCGGCTTCCGTTGCTTGAGTGATGCTGACGGCTGCGGGCTGTACGTGATGGACGACACCTGCACCAGCGCGATCGAGTATTTTTCCTAAAGTCTCTGCGTCTATTTTACCATGATTTCCTGTTAATGTCACTAACTTTGCACCGCCTGTAAAAAACTCCGGCGCGCCGCATTCATCTAGATTAATATGAGATGCCGCGTGACAGTAAACAGCCCCGTAAGGAGGAGTCATAACCGCAAGGGCCAGAGCATTAGCAGCAGAACCTGTTGCTACTGGAAAAACACTCACCGATGTCTCGAACAAATCCGAAAATTTAACTTGCAAACGCTGCGTATATTCATCATCTCCGTAAGACATCACAGCACCGCAATTAGCCGCTGCAATCGCTGCCATAATTTCCGGCGAAACCCCGGTTGCATTGTCGCTACAAAAATTCATTAGAATAATTGGTAAATAGAATCTATAATATAACTCAACAGTCAACAGTCAACAGTCAAGCATTCAACCAAGAGGAAGAATTATGGCAGAATACCGCCAAATAGAATACCGCATCGGGAAAGACGGCAAAATTACCGAAACCGTCCTCAACGCCACCGGTTCTAGCTGCACCGAAACCACCGCCGGAATTGAAAAAGCCCTCGGAAAAGTAGAATCTCAAGACTTGTTGCCAGAATACTACCAAGGCGAAGAAAATTTGAGCGTTGAACAAACGCAGACTTTAAAACAAGTTTAGAAGAGTTAAAGATGTTTGAGATCCTCGGTGCAACAGTTGATGTAACAACAGTGCCTGCCTTCAGCTTCGCGCTGGCTGTCGGGGGCATTTTTCTAATTTTAGTCTACCTTTATGCTGCATCTGAGGCGGGAGATGCGATCGAGTTTAAGTACGATACAATTCTGCGGGAACGCATGAATCAGCTAGACATTCTCGATTGGCAAGATTTAGGCGAAAAAGCAGGCTTAAGTCGCTACGCGGTGCGTTTAGTGCGGCAGGGAGACGTGGGAAACCTCAAGCTAGACCAACTGAGGCGACTGGCAAAAGTGCTGAATTTGAATTTTCAAGAGTTCGATCGCACTTTGATCGCGCTGCCAATATCGGCTACAATCACAACTAATCCCACCGAAATTGAAGAATTAAGGCAGCAGTGTTTCCGGCTGCGATCGGAATTGCAGCAGCAAAAAACTCAACTAACTGCCGATTTTCGCCGCGCTACATTTGAACAGTTGCAAACTTTGTTAACCAACTATCCCGCCGCCCGCAAAATGGCAGAAGCAAAGCCGGAGATGCCCGCCAAAAATCTCTCAGCTTTGTTTACTCCCTTAGAAAATCTCTTGTCAAGTTGGGATTTTGAAATGATTGGTTCTGCGTGGGAACAAACTGCTTACAATCCGCAGTTGCACCAGCCGGATGTTGAGGATATAACCGAAGGAGAATTAGTTTATATTCGGTTTGTCGGCTATCGAGAGGGAGAGCGAATTCTTACTCCTGCTAAAGTTAGTCGCACCCTTCCAGCGGGAATGAAAAATTAAATTTTAAATTATAAATCAACATGACTACAGTTGCCATTGACTTCGGCACCAGCAATACGGTTGTCTGCATTCTTAACCCAGATACGCAAACACCAGAAACTTTGCGGTTGGGCGAGATGTCCCGCATTTTTAAAACGAAGAATTTGAGCGGAGATATTCGAGAAATATCTGTAGTGCCGACTTTAGTCTTTGTGAAAAATGCCGGAGAGTTGGTGCTGGGAGAAAAAGTGCGATCGCAGCGTTTGGGGCAATCCCAGCCAGACCGCTTTTTCAAAGCTTTTAAACGCAATTTAGCTGCCGACTTTCAGCCGCCGCCCCGCAATATCGACGGCGACACCTACACAGCCGAATCAGTAGCAGAACAGTTTATAAAAACCATTTGGAAACAATTATATTTACAAAATATACAGCCAGACAAAGTAATTTTTACAGTACCCGTAGGGGCATTTGAGCGATATCTAGATTGGTTTCGCGACTTAGGAGAAAGTTTGGGAGTTGCGGAAGTTCAAGTAATAGATGAATCCACAGCCGCCGCCCTGGGATATGCAGTACAACGCCCCGGATCTCTAGTTTTAGTAGTTGATTTTGGCGGCGGAACTTTAGATTTAAGTTTAGTGCGTACTGCTCTAACCCCCCCCTTACCCCCCCTTACCAAGGGGGGGAGAAATCTCGCTTCCCCCCTTAGCCAGGGGGAGAGAAATCTCGCTCCCCCCCTTACCAAGGGGGGGCTGGGGGGGGTGCGTGCCGAAGTGTTGGCAAAATCCGATGCTTATGTAGGCGGCGAAGATATTGATATCTGGATTGTCGAAGATTATTTGCGGCCAATTGGTTCGTCGCGCGCAGAAGTCGGCCCAATTGGCTGGCAAAACTTATTAGAAATAGCGGAAAAATTAAAAATTCAACTTTCTCAAGTTAATGAGGCGAAGGAAAGCTGGTTTGACGATGAAAATTTTATGTCTTACGACTTGCAGCTAAACCGAGACAAGCTTGAGGAAATTCTGGAATCTAGGCAGTTGTTAGAACAGTTGCGGGAAAGTTTAGATGAAGTGCTGAGTATTGCACTGGGAAAAGGTATCGGCAAAGCAGATATCGAACAGGTTTTGCTGGTAGGAGGAACTTCTTTAATTCCGGCTGTATCTAATTTAGTGGTTTCGTATTTTGGGCGGCAAAAAGTCCAAAGAGACAAGCCTTTTGAAGCAGTGGCGCACGGTGCTTTAGCCTTGACACAATTGGCGAGTGTTGACGATTATTTGCGCCACAGCTATGCAATTCGCCTCTGGGAACCTTATGCTAAAGCTTATGCTTATTCGCCGATATTTAGCAAGGAAATGAAGTATCCCTGTCAAAGTTCCGAAGAGTTGACGCTGCAAGTGGCAATTGAAGGGCAAAGGGAAATTCGGTTAGATATTGGGGAAGTTGCGGAGGTATCGCAAGCGGAGGTTATTTTTAACGAAAAAGGGCAAATGACGAGCAGTTGGCTCAACAAACAGACGGATTTTCGCTCTTTGGACAGCCACCACCAGCAAGTTTGTGTGGCGCATTTGAACCCGCCTGGGGTATTGGGAATTGACAGGGTTTCAGTGAGTTTTGAGGTGGATGAGAGGCGGGTTTTGTTGGCGACGGTGCGGGATTTGGTGACTGGTAAGGTGTTGGTGGAAAAAGGGGCGATCGCCAAACTGCAATAATGGTAAAATTTTTAGATAACATTCGGAGCTTGAAATCGGTACTAGACAAACTCTCGTCCGGATGGTGCGCGGACTGAAGAATATCGATTTCAATCAAATTTATGCCGCCATGAAAAAGCAACAAAATAAATTCAGCCACCTGACGGCAATCGAAAGAATTTCCCTGTCATTCCCGGCCAGATTTTTATTGGATAAAAACTTGCTGCAAGGCCAAGTCTTAGATTTTGGGTGCGGCTTGGGCAGCGATGTTAGATTGTTGCAGCAAAAAGGCTTCGATATTACGGGTTATGACCCTTATTATTTCCCGGAATTCCCCGAAGATAAATTCGACACAATCATTTGTTTTTATGTTTTGAATGTTTTGTTTCCTGAAGAACAAGCTAATGTTCTGATGGAAGTGTCGCACCTGTTGAAACCGGGAGGCAATGCGTATTTTGCGGTGAGAAGGGATATCAAAAAAGAAGGCTTTCGAGAACATTATGTCCACAAAAAACCTACATATCAGTGCATTGTCAAACTTCCCTTTAAGCCAGTTCACCTAGATGAGTATTGCGAAATTTACAAATACGTGCATTACAACCATCAAAGAAATTCTACTAATAACTGCATATTCTGCAATCCGTATAAAAACCTAATTTTGCTAACAGAATCAGCAACAGCTTATGCGATGTTTGACGGTTATCCCGCCAGCAAAGGTCATGTTTTAATCATCCCCAAGCGTCACGTTGCAAATTATTTTGAACTGCCTTTTCGAGAGCAATCGGCTTGTTGGTTTATGGCTAATAAGGTGCAAGAAATGTTAATTAAAGAGTTTCATCCAGACGGTTTTAATGTGGGAATCAATATTAATAAACAGGGTGGTCAAAGTCGCAATCACGCGGCTATTCATGTTATCCCCCGTTACAAGGGCGATGCGGCTGGGAATAAAGGCGGAATTAGGTATGTGATTCCCAAGAGTGAAAAATAAAAGTTAGCAAATTGTGAAAGGAATTATTTTTTACCGCAGAGGCGCAGAGAACACAGAGGAATAGAGAAGAGAGGAATTCATAATTTTTGTAAGGATTTTTATATTTGAGCAAACGGCGAGCAAAATAGAGTTAAAATGTGTTTGCAAGGTCTAAAACTACACATTAGCAGCAATTTGGTGTTCTGTTTATGTCTAAGCGCAAAAAGCAAGAATGGCTCAAGGAAACTCTAGAACTCAAAGAAGACCACAATTGGAAGTCAAAGCCTGGAACTCGAATTTTTGTAGCAGGAAGAGGTGCAGTCCGCTTTGATGTCCCCGAAGATTGGCATTTTGAACCGGATACTAATTCGTTCAGGTTTACGGATAAAAAGCCGCCGGATGATGATTGTCGTTTGGAGGTTTCGTTTAATTTGCTACCACCTGGTAACTGGGCAGATTTTCCGCTGGTGCCGCTATTACAGAAGGTGGTTGAAGATGATACCAGAAATCCGATCGCTTTTGGGGAAATTATCCAATTGAAGCGGCAAACTGCCCGCGTTGTTTGGACTGAATTTAAGTTTATCGACCCTCCAGAACAGCGGGAAGCTTATTCGCGAATCTGTATTGGATTGGGTTCTAATGTTCAGTGTTTGATTACTTTTGATTACTGGGTTGACGATGCTGAACGTTTGACGCCGGTCTGGGATACGGTGATGGATTCGTTAGTTCTGGGTTTGTTTATTAGCGACCCTCGAACGGGGTTCGCACGTCCAGACTAGACCGATTTTCTGGGAAACTTTCAACAACTAATTTTGCTAAGTGTTGGATTGGCAAGCCACCGAGCAGTAAATTTAGAACCTACATTAAAGTTTACAGCCGCTTTGCCATGTAAATATCTGGCTTGCCAATTCCGTTCGCGTCGGGCATCACTCCCACGATCGCAAAACCCATTTTTTGATAAAATTCGTAGGGATGACCGCGCAAATTTCTAATTTTGGCGATGTGTTCCCAAACGTTAGGATAAAGATTGATGCCTGAAAGAGTTGTTTGATTGTCTTGGTCGTCGGTACCCACCCACAGCACGATCCCTCCCCGGTTTTTAGCTTCTGCTGCTAAATCAGCTACGAGCGATCGACCAATTCCTTGTCTGCGAAATTCTGTTCCCACTACCAGCGGGTGCAGTTCCCAAACATTACCGTCATACTGTTTAATCCCGCCAATCCATCCCAAAACTTGATTGCTGTCGCCGACAGCAATTCGACTGATGCGATCTGCTCCCAAAGATTCTTGCACTTCTTGCAAAGCAGATTTTAGATCGGGCCAAGCATCGGGCCAATGGTCTTTAAAACCTTCAACTATTAATTTAGCTACCTGTTGAATTTTTGGCTCGTCGCCAGCACGCAAATCTGTAATTTGTACGTCCATGAATTTACATACTAAATCAAGGATTACGGACTAATACCCTCACAAACCGGATTTTATAACCGGGGTAAACGGCAAAAACGAAGTCAGGACTCAGGCAAATCTAATTAATTATATCAAATCCGCGTTAAAAACCCTCGCTCAGACTCGGAAATTGAAATTGCTACGTAACGAAGTTGCGTCTGAGCGAGCGAGGAACTAACAAATAAAGAGGGTATTTAAGCCAGATTTGATATTATTTTTTGTGCCGATCGATCTTGAACGTAGGTTAGTACAATACCCTTGAGGTTACAACCAGTTTGTCGGGCGAGGGCAACATTCGCTACAGCTTGCCCGATCGCCAGCTTTCATATTTCAGTCTAGGCTAATTTTGCCATAAAATCGCATTTTGCGATCGTAAGGGCGATCGAGCTTCTGTGGAGATAGTTGGCGATCTCTAGTTTGCTAGATTTGAGTGTCGTAGCTAATCCTGAAAATGCTACCATAGTATAGTTGAAATGTAAAATTTTTCTCAAAATGTGATCTGCTTAAGTAACTAGATCCTTGACTGCTGGAATAAGTTGGCGAATTGAGCTTGCACCGATGACGATTTTTCGGTCGATGACCAGTTGCGTATGGGTGTAGCCATCGTGTATAATGCAAAAGTCTTAATATAGAGGTATTTTATGAGCGCAAATAGAATTATCAATACAGGTGGCGGTGCTTATAATGAATCCATTCATGGAAATAATATTAATATTCAAGGCAATCATATAAATATAAGTCAAGATTTATCTCAAGCTGCCACTCAGATCCAGGAACTTTTAACTCAGCTTCAAACCCAGGGATATACACCTGAAGAAGCTCAACAAAAAGTAACAAATAATTTAGCTAATCAAGCAAATAATGACCCTGTTACTAGGAGTAAGTTAGCTAAAATAGCTCAGTATTTGGGTGATGCTGCTGCTAATGGATTAATAGGTGAAGCTACTATAGAAGTATTGAAAAATGTTGTTAAATTAGCAGGGATTCCACTATTTTAAAGCAAAATAGTTAACTGGGATCGTGTGAAATTTATAAGTTAAAAGATTAATAATGAGTAAGATTCCCCAAAAAAGGTTTTACTATGCTATCGGGCTATCGTTAGTTATTTTGGGTATTACGTTTGCGTGGAATTATACATTGTTTGTCATTCTAATATGCACTGCTATTGCGAGCGCTGTAGTTGGGTGTTCTTTATATATTTTAAAACTACAACTTAAGCAAGAAAGCTTGAGAATTCCTTACGATGAAAATAGTGACGAGGATAGTAACGAGGATAGGATGTATGCTAACAATCGGAATATAGGTACACAGGGTGGTAATTATCACGAACAGATTCAAGGTGATTGTATCAATATACAAGGCAATCAAATCTATTTAAATCAGGATTTATCGCAATTTATTGCTCAAATTCAAGAGATATTAAATCAACTTCAAAATCAAGGAGATGATGCCGGAACAGCTAAGAAACAAGTGATTAATCAATTAAAAATTCAAATACGCAGAAATTCTAAAATTAAAGCACAATTTTTTAGATGGAATAAAAAATTAGGTATTTCTGACACCAGAGTACCTGATGAGAATGAGTTGGCTGAAAGAATCGTAAGTTTGGCCACTGAAGAGTCTCCAAAATCTTCCCGACACTCTATTCTGGTTATAGAGGGAAAATACAAGAAACTGTACGAATTACTTGATGCAAGGAAATGGCAAGAGGCTGATGAAGAGACATTAAATATTATATGCAACTTAATGCCATCTCGCAGTTATACGTACATAGATATCGATCAAATTCCTCCAAAAGACCTTAGAAAAATCAATCGACTTTGGGTGAAATTTAGTGAGGGAAGGTTTGGTTTTAGCGTTCAGAAAAATATTTGGATTCAAATTTTGAACATCTATAACAGTAAAGGGGAAAAATATTGGATTGATGATTCTGTGTACAATGTATTTATCGATCGAGTTGGCTGGAACAGAGAGAGCAACCGTATATATCATGGCGATCTACAATACTCTCTGAATGCACCACAGGGACATTTACCTGCTATCCTGATGTTTCAAGATCCGTATTATTATTCTAGTAGCTCTTCTAACTATTACCATTTGAATACAACTATTTTCAAAGCTCTAATGGATCGTGAATATTACAAAATTTCCTTTATTCCATCATGGCTAGAACATTGGTTAATCGATGAATAAGTTGAGCATGACTTATTCTCCCAGATGACTAAACAAAATAACGGCGATAGTTCGTTTTCAGCGGTTGATTTCCAAAATGAAAAAGTTCTGATCGAGAACTTACGATTAGCCCAACCACCGCCCCAAAATTTAGACATAACGATCGCACAAGTGCCCTACAATTATCCCACCATCCGGCATCAACCAACCTGCTAACCCCATGCTTTGCGATTACCTGGTACAAATCCTCACCGCCCGCGTCTACGATGTTGCTCAAGAAACAGCCCTAGAAGTAGCCCCGAATCTATCAGCACGGCTCAACAATAAACTTTTGCTGAAGCGAGAGGATATGCAGTCGGTGTTTTCCTTCAAACTGCGGGGTGCGTACAACAAAATGGCGCAACTGTCGCCGGATTTGCTAGCACAAGGCGTCATTGCAGCTTCCGCCGGCAACCACGCCCAAGGAGTCGCCCTCGCCGCCCGCCACCTGGGAACTCGCGCGATCATAGTCATGCCCGTAACGACGCCGCAGGTGAAGGTAAATGCGGTGATATCCCGGGGTGGAGAGGTAGTTTTGCATGGGGATACCTACGACGATGCCTACGCCTTTGCGCGCCAATTAGAGGCGGAAAAAGGTTTAACTTTTATTCACCCTTTTGATGACCCGCACGTAATTGCGGGACAGGGTACGATCGGCATGGAAATTCTGCGGCAACATCAAAAACCCATTCACGCGATTTTTGTGGCAATTGGTGGCGGTGGATTGATTTCAGGAATTGGGGCCTATGTCAAGCGGTTGCGGCCGGAAATTAAGATTATTGGCGTCGAACCAGTGGATTCCGATGCAATGAATCAATCGCTGAAAGCGGGTAAACGGGTGCGTTTGTCGCAGGTGGGTTTATTTGCTGATGGCGTTGCTGTGCGGGAAGTGGGGGAGGAAACTTTTCGGTTGTGTCAGGAGTATGTGGATGAGATTATTTTGGTGCATACGGATGATGTTTGCGCGGCGATTAAGGATGTTTTTGAAGATACGCGATCGATCTTAGAACCTGCTGGCGCTTTGGCGATCGCAGGTGCGAAAGCTTACGTGGAACGGGAACAAATCGCAGAACAAACATTAATTGCTGTTGCTTGCGGCGCGAACATGAATTTCGATCGGTTGCGTTTTGTAGCAGAAAGAGCCGAGTTTGGCGAACGCCGGGAAGCCATTTTTGCAGTGACAATTCCCGAACAACCGGGAAGTCTCCGCAGGTTTTGCGAATGTCTGGGAAAACGCAATTTAACTGAATTTAGCTATCGAATTGCGGATGAGAAAGAGGCACATATTTTTATCGGTGTACAAATTCAAAATCGTGCCGATGCGGTGAATATAGCCGCAAGTTTTGAAGATTGTGGCTTCAAGACTTTGGATTTAACTGATGATGAATTAACGAAATTGCACGTGCGGCATATGGTGGGCGGGCGTTCGATGCTGGCCGATCATGAATTGTTTTATCGCTTTGAATTTCCCGAACGTCCCGGTGCGTTGATGAAGTTTGTCGGTTCGATGAGCCCTAACTGGAATATCAGCGTTTTTCACTATCGAAATAACGGCGCAGATTACGGGCGAATTGTGGTGGGAATTCAAGTACCGCCCGATGAGATGCAGGAATGGCAGGCTTTTTTGGATACGCTGGGCTATCAGTATGGGGATGAAAGTCAAAATCCGGCGTATAAGCTATTTTTAAGATAGTTTGGTTTGTGGTCTTGAAACAAATTAATATTTAGGAACGTGTTCAAAAAAATATTGCCGTTTTTTTTGATGATTTTTGCTGTTGCTATGGTGGCAGCAGTTGCACATTTTGCGATCGAACAACTTTCCAGCCCAGTCAGTTATTTTCAACCTGTGGATACCAGAGATGGTGCAGAGTTGTACAAAAAAGAACTCCCCAACGGAAATCTGGCTTATTTGCAAGTTATTAACGTCCAAAAAATGCAAATAGACCAGCTAATTGGAGAGGTCGATCGAATGGCTTTCAATAAAGGATTGTATTATCAGGGAGAAAACAAATATTACAGTCCTTTCTTTAAGAGCAAGTTATTCTCTGAAGTTACAGGTGAATACAAAAATCTTTACGCTAAGGATGTTTTTTCCGTCATTAACTGTTCTTTCTTTGAACAATACGAACGCAGCACGCAGCTATCTTTTCCTATCAAATTTTACGGTCAAGTTATTACTGGCGGTAACGGCATCTACGGCCCCGTCAAGAAGCCCAAAGATGGGCAGTATAAAAATGTTCGATTGAAAGCTTTGGTCTGGAATGATCGAGAAGCATATATCACAAATTACGAACCGCAAACAGGAAAGCCATTGAATCAAAAAGAAGTACAAAATGCACTTGTTACTTACGAATACAAGCACCATCCAGCTAAACTCATATCTAAAAATCCGGCAAATAGGTATCACGTCATCGGTACGCTGGACAAAGATGGTCGCAAGGGTAATGAATTGCTAGCAATTATCACTGTTAATGAAGCGACATTAGATGCAGCAGCTAAGTTAATGCGAGAGTTCGGAGTCAAAGGAGATATAGTGACGATCGACGGCGGACTCTCAACTTATCTATTCAATCCTAAAATCGGGGAGATTATGTTGCCTCAATCAAATAATATTGCCACTCGCGAACTGCCGCACTATTTAGGATTTAGGAATAGAAAATCTCAGACAGCTTCACCAAACATATTGGTGGCTCAACCAGCAGTCCAAGTGCAGGTGGAAGCAAATAAACCTTATTTGATTTTGTGGAGAGACAATATTCAGGATGAGGTCAAGATTGAGCTGTATCAAGAGAATAAGTTGGTTGAAAGCATAGCCAACCGCACGACTAGCGATGGGGTTTATGAATGGAAACCTAAGATTGCTGTAAAATCAGGGTCTTTGATTAGGATTTCAAGTGTTAAAAATGCCAAGGTGTCTGGGGCTTTGCAGTTGTGATTGTTGTTGGCAAAGAAATCTCTTTGCGATCGCAATTTCCGCACATCCTCAATACTGAGTCCGGTTGTTTGACCGATAGTTGCATCATCCAGGCGATCGAGCAATTGCCGCGCGATCGCCAGCTTTTCTTATTGAACACCTTTAATTATAGCTTCTTGTTGCTGGTAAATAAACATTTCTCGCCGTTCGACATATTTCAGTTTGGCGAGGAGGCGAACGGCGATCGCATTCTGTTCGTCAGCAGACAAAGTTTTCAAATGGGCGATCGAGTTTAAGGTGTGGCAAAGCTAAATTAAACGGTTGCAACTCATCATAAAGGAAGATACTGAATTTGTCCTGCCAATTCTCCCTCAAGACTGCACTCCAGAAGGATTAGAATATCCTCAATAACTCGACCAATGGGGGCATCGAAGGTAATTTCAAAAACTCCTGGCATTGACTTACCTGCCGCCAGACGTTCATAGGCATAGCGGGTAATCGTAGCAACATCATGGGTTAGTAATATCCGATCTTCTTCGGCAGCCCATTCCAGGACTATTGGATCGTCTTCACCGGATAAGCCAACGTCTTGGACGCGAATAATATCTATGTCAGGTTTCCGACGTATCAAACCTCTAACAATTGTATTATCAAAGTTTTCGTCAGCCAAGAACTTCATGCTGATTTCTCTGCCTTGCGGGCCAGCAATCTGTCACGCAATCCCTGCGGATCAAACCTTGCCTCATTCATTTTGCGAATCTCTTGTGCTTGTTGCTGTCTTTGCTGCAAATACGTTTCGACTTCCTGCTGATGATTGAGGTAAAAACCGATGGTGGCATACACGTCAGCTAATCTCAACGACGGATAACGATAAACGATTTCCTCTGCGGTTGTTCCGTGCTTAAACACTGCAATCACGGTATCTAAAGTCACGCGAGTGTTACCGACTCGCACTACACCGTCAGCATTGATCTTTAGGGGGGCCGGTTCAGCTACAACTGCTAATGTCATGGCAACCTTAACGCTTACTCTCTGAATTATATCAGAAAGGCGATATTACTTTCAGGGAAAATGTCAGTTAGAAGGGTAATATCGCCAGCAGCGATTTCTTGACGTACCATCTCAGCTAGACTATCCCACTGGGCATCTGTTGTAGCTTCAAATTCAGCATTCCACGCGCGTTCATCACTGATATCTTCTTCCGCCATTAGAATGCGGATTAACTCTCGTTTCTCGATCGCAGATAGTTGTCTAATGATAGAGAGTAATTCTGTTAGTGCGATCGGTTGTTTTCCTACGATGCGTCTATGTTAACGGTAGCAGGTTAACGTAGTAATTGCAACTTCCAGGGGAGCTTGGCAAAAACTTCCCAAACATTGCTATAATAAAGAGTCTTAAAAACTTAACACTAAAGGCTGAGGTTAACGTCGTGACAATAACTTCACAAGAAACGGATGTAGAAATAAAACAGTTCCCGATTATTCTAGGACAGGGAGGGGAAATTACCATTCCCCAGTTATTACAAGATTCTCTCAATGTTAATCAGGGAGATATGCTGGTGCTACTCCAAATAGGTAATCTGATTGTGCTTGCTCCCAAACAACCTCAAGCTCGCCAACTAATCGATCGGATTGCAACGATTATGGAAAATGAAAATGTGAGTTTGACTGATTTATTATCGGGTTTAGAAGCGGAGAGAGAGGCGATTTGGCAGGAGAAACAGTCTTGATGCGTAGGATATTTGCAGACAAAGAGTGTGTTAATTGCGGGATGCGGATCGCGAACAGGAGCGAGTCGTGCTGTGCTGACAATGGCAGAAATAGGTCTTTTCAAGTTGGTTGTATCTGAGCAAGTTTTGCAGGAATGCGATCGCACTTTACGTAAAAAAATACCTGCTGCTTTGCCAATTTTTACAGAGTTGCTAGCTACTATCAACCCCGAAATTCAACGGTAGAGCATTGAAATCGCATAATAATCAGTTTTCGTTGTGGTTAGCCAGCTTCATTGCCTGCATCAAAGCTGTACCAGCACCAAAAGTATCGTAGGTGGTGGGATGGCATAAAGTTCCTCTGGGATATAATGGTTAATAAGGTCTAGTAAGAAGAATGTGCGATCGTGACAGTTCGGGAAGAACTAATCCATGAGATTGAGCAAGCATTAGATGATATACTTCAGGTGCTATTGAGTTTTTTGCGTCAGACACGGTTGTCGCAGTCTGAGCCTTCTCTGTCGATCGATTTAGCTGAGATTTCAAGTGCTGGATTGACAGCGCAAAAACATTATCCTCTGCGCGGGATGCCGTTGGTAATTGCCGAGGATTTTGATGAGCCGATGTCAGATTTATGGGATGCGCTGGGTACATGAATTCTGGTGGAGATTAACGCTTCAGCTCAATATCGAACTCAAGCCGAGAACGATAAAAGTGAACGTCAAATTCTAAGAAGAAATTTGTCTGTCCCAGAATCAATGATACGCTGTCACTTTTTGCCCAAGCAAATACTAATCTTACCGGAGCAAACTCCCCTATTTCAGCCATGAAAAATACTGGCATCGCTGGTTGATTACCAATGTTACCAGCAAGTCGAATAATGGCTTTACTGTCATCCCAAACTAAGCCAAGCTGAGTTCCTATTTGGTAAGGCAATACATTCACGGTTGCACCGCTATCTACTAACCCAACAACTTCGACTCCCTGGTTATTGTGGTGCAGAATCAAGGGAATGCGGGGTAGGCTATCAAACTCATCTTGAGAGGGGTCATTGGTAGAGTATTGGAATCGCATAATACTCAGTTTTCGTTGTTGTTAGCCAAATTCATTGCCTGCATCAAAGCTGCACCAGCACCAAAAGTATCGTAGGGTGTTGGTAGGTAGTAAATCTTGTAAGGTTCCAAAGGGGAAATATCCTCAATGATATCTTCTTCCGCCATTAGAATGCGGATTAACTCTCGTTTCTCGATCGCAGACAGTTGTCTAATTGTAGGGAGTAATTCTGTTAGTGTCATCAGTTGTTTTCCTACGATGCGTCTATGTTAACGGTAGCAGCTTAGCGTAGTAATTGCAACTTCCAGGGGAGCTTGGCAAAAATAGGCGCGATCGCATTTTAGTTGCGATCGCGCGGGCGTATGATATTCCTTACGTTGAAACGATTTGGTAGTTGCGGGCGATCGCACTTTGGTCTGGTAAGGGCGATCGCTCTGTGAGAATTATTCACACATTCTACAGCTTGAAGCACTTACAACTACACCATCAATGTACCTCCACACCACCGGAATCATGGTTTTATCATCTACCTCTGAGGAGTGAACGAAAGAAGTGACTAACTGCCGCTCCACTTGAATCATATCCTTTGGTAGCTCTACAAACCCGTTGTTATTTGTGTGCATATGTGGCATACATACCCCAAGATTGTATTTTGCCAGTTGTTTGATAATTTCTTGCACTTCTTCAGTATCAATCGCTTTTTGTGCAAGTTGCAGACTCTCTGGCAGATTGTTTAACGTTCCCTCATCAATTTTGCTGTTCACAGTTGCTCTCCTTTAGTTAGTAATGATCTGACATTTTGTTTGAGTTTTCCACATATAGCCACATCTTTTCAAGGCAGAAGCTACTAATTTTGCAAATCTACCGAGCCAATATGTGTGGAGCCAAAACTTACCCCATTTTTTGCCTATAGTAAACTAATCGAACCCAAATTAAAAGCGGAAAAAGACGGATTTTAATTAAATAATTGTCAACAACGGAAAAAGACGGATCGAGACGGATCAAGTCGGCTATAATAACTAATGTCCTCCCACATTCCGGATGATGCGCCTCCCAGAAATACTTCAATTTATAGATGATGCTGTCTACGCCAACACAGGCAAACATCTCAATGACTTGCAGCGCGGAATTATCGAAGGAACGCTGAAGCGTCAAAAGTATGATGACATTGCAGAAAATTGTGGTTGTTCAGCGGGTCATGCTAAGGATGTCGGTTATGAGCTTTTGCAAATGTTATCTGATATCTTTGATGAAGAAGTAGATAAAAAAAATCTTAAATCCGTCGTAGAACGGCAAAGTAATTTAAATATTTCTTTGGGCGCTCGAAGCTTTAATAGTAATAATAATATAATCGGCTGTGTAAACATGGGTTCCGAAGAACCCACTCCTACCCCAGATAAAAGTCAGCCGGAAATTCCAGACTTGCAGCAGAAAAGCAAAAATCAAACTAAGATTGAAACAATTGATAAATTACGGCAGTTTGGCTTGAGCGACGAACAAATTGCAGAAGCGCTAGATATACCTTTAGAGCTGGTTAAGCAGGTGGACTTCGAGGAGTAAATCTGTGCTACCTGCGAATTTTACTGGATGGGCGATTCCCTACGGGATAGCTTCGCTTCACGCTCTTAGTTGTTTTGTTATAATCATCGAAGGTTGCCTTGTTGAAGTCAAATAAAATATTCCCAC
Source organism: Microcoleus sp. BROC3 (assembly GCF_036702515.1). NCBI lineage: Bacteria > Bacillati > Cyanobacteriota > Cyanophyceae > Oscillatoriales > Microcoleaceae > Microcoleus > Microcoleus sp. BROC3. The sequence continues at coordinate 86,423 of NZ_JAUBTQ010000027.1, read as the reverse complement.
CTTTTTTCAGCTATGAACACAAAACTCATTGAATCCTTAGTACAAATCATCCAGACACTCTCTGAAGACGAGCAATTGCTAATAAAAGCAAAACTATTTAATAACATCCCCTATCCTTCTACTGTGGAAATAACCCAGTTAGCCCAAAGCGGAGGAGCATTTCAATTCCTGGACGACGAACCTGATATTTACACCCTTGAAGATGGAGAGCCAATTTAGTGAAGCTAAAAAAAGGAGATATTGTTTTAGCTGAATTTCCCTTTACAGATTTGAGTCAGAAAAAGTTACGTCCGGCTTTAGTGCTGTGGGCAAGTTCAACCATAGATGAAATTACGATCTGCTTCATTTCTTCGCAAAATGTCACTAGCCTAAGTTTAGATGAATTTGCTTTAAATGCTTCAGATCCCGAATTTACCAGCACGGGATTAAAAGTATCTTCTAAAGTTAGAGTGACTCGGATTGTCAGTCTTGAACAGAGATTAATACTGAGACGATTGGGCGAGTTAGGAAGTCAGCAAATGCAGGAATTGAATGCAACTATCATACAAGCATTTCAATTAGTATAGCCTTGTTTACTCTCGCGTACTTGCCGGAAACGATCGCAAATCCCTGCAATAAAGGTTTCGCCATCAATCGGTGGAGTATGTTCGGACATAGCAACAGCAGCATCTATCTTAACTCGTACAGGATAGATCCACTGGCGATCGGCGCGATCGTACTCATCTAACAATCGCAAAGCAACTTTACAACACAAACTAGAATCATCGTGCAAACTCATAGGCAATATTCGTGATGCGGCCGCGATAGTAGGGCAATAGCGAGCCATCAGGCAGTTGCCACGCCACCTCACCGGAGAGCGGAATCCGCATACCGTCTCGCAATTCGTAGTCCCAGAAGCGGCCAATCCAGGGCGCAAACACCAGCCCCCCGTTAACTGTACGGGCGCGGGCCTCGGCGCGGACAGTGGCGATTAGCCCTGCTTCATCAAAGCGGAAATCCAGGGAAACAGCGGTGTCGCCATCCTGTAGCGTTGCTCTGGCCGAAGAATTGTCGATCGCCTCCCAGCGAACACCCTGACTCGGCAGCAGTCTCGTCGGATACCAAGCAGCCTCCGCGAAAAAGCGCATCAGTTCCCCTTGTGCCGCTTCTGGAGTGCCGCGGATATCCGCCAGAGTCACCAGGCCCAGCAGCGCCGCATGGAGGATGCCTTCGCCAGAAATGTAGGCATCATGAACAAACGCATTGATACCGGGGATCATGGCAATTCGCCCGTCCCAATCAAAGCCAGGGCGCTGAGTAATTACGAGTTGAGTTGAGTTGAAGGCGCTCCATTTTTCTGCGGTTTCGCTCATGTTAAACGTGCCTTCGTGGGAAACCCGCGCTGTTGCAATTAGCGGTTGTCCATCCTTGAGCACCGCGCGAAAGTAACGCTGCACTGGCTGGGGTAAATCGGCGATTTCCCGCGCATCAAATGTGAGAGGTTTAATCGGCGATCGCGCCGCTTCCAGATTGGCTCGCAGTTCCTTGGTACCGAGATGCCAGCGGTATGCTCCAAGGGCGATCGCGCCAACAATGCCAACTACAAGCGCGAGAAAGATTAGTACGATCGCCGATCGCCACATAGTGATTCCTCTTGATACCTAAAAACGAGTTAATCAAGCGCCTGTCTTAAACCCATCTACCCACTACAACTCTCAGCGTTCCATCTGCCAAAGTTTCCTCTTCTTCAACATGAAAACCCTCTGACTGCACCGCCGCCATCAAACTTTTGCGCGCGTATTTTTGACTAATTGAATTGATAAATTCCTGCTGATTAATTCGAGCGCCCCAAAAATCCGCCACCAATTCGTAATCCTCTCCGCTGCGACGAAAACCCAAATCGTAACCGTTGGATTGCCGAATCACGTACTCCGCATTAGTTTTGTCGCCCCGATAACCCCGCACCTGCACATTGGACTCTACTTGATAACCCAACTCTTCCAACACTTGATGCAGCAGTTCGCCGTTTTTGATCTGAACCTTAATCGTTGTGAAGTGTGACATATCACTTTCGGATTTTTGTGTGAAACGCTGATTTGATTATAATACTATAAACTGCAACAGTCAATAAGTTATAAGTTGCAAGCTTAAACGCGGTTTGAGCGTCAGCGAAAGCAGCCAGGTTACAAGCCCCCGGATTCATATCTTCAGAAAACAACAACAGAGTATCCGATAACAATTCCCCAGATTCATCCGTGAGTTCGCTTTCTTCAATCCTCCACTTCTTCAAATCTAAAATCTAAAATCTAAAATCTAAAATCGTATGATGCCCGACAATTCTAACCAACCCAGAGAATATGATGCCGTCCTCGGCGGTCAAAGCCAAATCCCGATCGCCGGCGCTGTTTTGGGAGGCATCGCGGGGGTAAAGCAGCGCTTCAACAGTCCTAGTATCGAGTCGCGGATTGCCGCTGTTAAAGATGCTCCTAAATACGGAGGCGCTGGTTTAAATTTAGCAATTGAGGCGCTGCTTGACCCCGCACCAGAAGTGCAGCGAGTTGCTTATTTAATTTTGCGACAGAGGACAGAACCTCTAGTGCGCCAAGCTTTAAAAGAATTCGTGCCTTACAAGCTTTTTGACTGCATCCGCACTGTGAAAACAGGAACAAATCTTGCTCTTAGTCCCGGAGGATCTCACACGGCGAGTTTGCACGGGAAAATAATTAGAATTTGCGATGTAGAGACAGGAGAAATACTCTATACTGTTGAGAAGTATCCCCGCGCTCAAGAAACTTTTGTCCTTTGCAAAGAAAGCGAAGTTTTTGTGAGGAGCAGAAATACTCCGAAACACCGTGCAATCGAAATTTGGCAAGGAGGAGAATTGCGGCATACTTCCCTCGGACATGAAGGGGAAATTAGCGCAATTGTCGTCAGTCCTGATAGTCAAGTTATCGCCAGCGGTTCGGCAGATACTACTATCAAAATTTGGAATTTAGAGACGGGAAAGTTAATCTGTACTTTTGGCAGTCTTTTAACTTGGGGAGCTCATAAAGCAGGAATTGTTAGTCTTGCTTTTAGCCCGATCGCACAAACTCTCGCTAGCAGCAGTTCTGACGGTACAATTAAACTGTGGAACCTCCGCAGCAGAGAATGCTCCCAAACAATTAAGGGTTACGCGAATTGTCTGGCTTTCAGCCCAGACGGGCAGACGTTGGCGAATGGCGGCTGGGACAGAAATATTCAACTGCGGCAGCTATCGAATCCAGATAGTTCAATCACTTTGGTCGGGCATTTTAACTCGATAAATGCGATCGCCTTTAGTCCCGACGGGCGCACTGTTGTCAGTGCTAGTGCCGATGGTAATATCAAATTTTGGAATGCCAGTACCGGCGAAAATTTTTACACTCTTAGCGGACATCAAAGCTCTGTTACTTGTCTTACTTTTAGCAGCGATGGTGCAACTATTATCAGCGGCAGCTTAGATAAAACTGTCAAAATTTGGGGAGTTAATTGAAGGAAAAAGGAAGTTCGGCAACGGATTCTGTAACGGATGTAGCGGATGGAAGAAAGAGAGAATAGAGAATAGGGAATAGGGAATAGGGAATAGGGAAGAAGGCAGAAGGCACAAGGCAGAAGGCACAAGGCAGAAAGAAGAGGGAATCGACCTCATGATTGTCACAAATTAAGTACCTCCTAACCATTCAGGCGCTGGCTGTATTTCAATTTTCCCGATTCCCGATGCCTCGGTACGTGAATCTACGCAAACAAATATAATAAATTTACAATTCCAGTTCTTGTCCAAGCTGAGGATTGCGGAACTTCTTTTTGCCCTACTACAAATACTTACCGTAAAAATACCGATTTGCAGGGATTATTCTGCTTGTTATCAATTTGTGAACCGTCGCCATAAAACCTGAGCTAGCCGCCATTACTGAATCCTTGAAACTAGGTTTAAACTATCGCATTTGGCTCGCATGAGTATTATTGCTAACTGTAATAATTGACTTAAAAAGTTTATGCTTAAAAGATAGGCTGGGGTTAAATATACAGTGCATCCCAGAGTAACCATGTCACACTGCAAGCAATCCATCTGTCCTTCCCGCAATCCCGCAGAAATGTGCGACACTGCTGCGAGTTGGCAGCAAAAAGCCGATCGACTAACGGTAGAATTAAGCAGCACCCAGGAACTGCTTCACGCAGAAATCGATCGGCTCAAACAAGCCAACGAAACCCTGCACGCAGCCGTCAGTTGTGCCCCGATTTTCCTGTGGGCAACCGACAGAGACGGCAAGTTAACCCTTGCAGCAGGGAAAGGATTAGAAAATTTGGGACTCAAACCAACAAGTGCAACTGTCGGGCTGTCGATTTTTGAAGTTTACAGCAGCCAGCCAGATATCTTAGAAAATATTGCTGAGGTACTAACAGGAAACGATCGCATTTTGAATATCCTAAAGGGGTATTTTATTGACGAAATTCGATCGGCCGCCCTGCGAGATGGAAACGGCGAAGTTGTCGGGGCAGTGGGTGTTTCTACTCAAATTACCGAGCGCGATCCGTCCATCGCCACTCTGGAAACGGTAAATCAAGAATTAGAAGACAGACTTCAGCAGCAAACGGCAGTCTTCCATGCAGCACTTGCTGAAAGCGAAAAAAAGTACCGCAACCTCGTAGAAACCTCCCAAGAATTGATTTGGTCGATCGATATTGAAGGTTTCTTGACTTTTGTCAATTCCGCCGCCAAACGGATCTACAGTTACGAACCGTCAGAAAGGCTCAACCGTCGCTTCACCGAGTTTTTGGTTCCCCAACAAAAAACCAGACAAATACAAATGTTGGCACCAATTTTAGCTAGAACCAGCATTCAGCCACAAACCGCTAATTCTCATTACGAAACAGTATACATCCGCAAAGATGGTACTCCTGTCCGCCTGCGCGTCAACAGCATCGTCAACCAAGCTAAAAACGGCGCTCTTTTAGGCTTGTGCGGAACGGCGACAGATATTAGCGATCGCCAGCGATGCAGAAAAAGAAGTCCTCCTCCAACCAATTCAGCGCCGCGTCAAAAACAACCTCCACTTTATTTCCAGTTTGCTCAAACTTCAGTCCAGCTACATCCAAGACAGCCAAGTTAATGAAATGTTAAAAAAAGTCAAAACCGAGTCAGGTCAATGGCCCTGGTTCACGAACAATTCTCTCAATCCAAAGACTTGTCAAACATTGATTTTGCGGAATACATCCACAATCTCGCCCACCATTTATTAGACGCTGATGAAATTCATGCAGCAGGCGTCAAATTTACAACAAATGTTGCATCGCATTCTGTCAATATTAATACGGCAGTTCCTTGCAGATTCATTATCTACGAGCTTGTAACAAATTCCCTGAAGTATGCTTTGAGAGGACAAACTCAAGGTAAAATTAAAAAAAGTTTCACTAGGATGATAACAGAGTTTGCGTGCTAGCGATGATGGAGAGTGGAATGGGTTTTCTTTAACACTTAGATTATCTATATTCCCTAAAATTAGGTTGGCGGCTGCTCGGGTCTTTAGTCAACCAAATTCGCAAAAAAATAGAAATATTAAAAACTGCTATCACGAATTTGAAGCTAACATTTTTACAACCCAAATAGCACTTGTAGGAGAAAAGTTAATGTCACAGAAAAAAATTCTGATAGTTGAAGACGAAAACATCATTGCAGAAGATATTTCAGACAGTTTAATATCTCTAGGATATAGAATAACTGGTATTGTCTATTCCGGAGAAGAAGCGATTCAATCAGCAGCAGAACTCCGGCCGGATTTAGTTTTAATGGATGTGAACCTGCAAGGATCAATCGACGGCATTCTAGCAGCAGAAGAAATTCGATCGCGCTTTCAAATCCCGGTAGTTTATCTGACAGCTTATCCTGACGAAAACACTTTGTGGCGCGTCAAGGGAACCAAACCCTTCGGCTATATTGTCAAACCTTTTGAGGCAAAAAAAATGCACACAACTATTCAATTAGCTCTCCACCGACATCAGTACGATAGCTTGACAAACTTGCCAAATCGTTCGCTGTTGCGAGAACTGCTAAGTCAGTTATTAAACAAGCAAAAAGCATCGCCAGCAATGATTCCCGTTGTCACTCTCAGTTTAGATAGGATTAACCGGATTAACAGTACCTTAGGACACGATATTGGCGACTCCGTACTTTGCAAAGTTGCGCAGCGGCTGAGTAACTGCACGGAGAACATTAATATTGTGGCTCGTTTGGAAGCAGCAGAATTTGCAATTGTTCTCCAACCAGTTGCCGAAAAACAGGAGGCTGCCAAGATGGCTCAAAACATTTTAGATATTGTAGCCCAACCTATGATTGTCAAAGGCTCGGAACTGTACGTCACGGCGAGTATCGGCATTTCTTTATCTCCAAGCGACGCCAGCGATGGAGAGGAACTGCTGAAAAATGCTTATACAGCCATGTACAATTCTCAGCAACAAGGTGGCAACAAATATCAGTTTTATACTGCCAAAGCCGCGAGTATTTCTATCAATAAATTTACTCAAGAAACTTGCCTCCGCAATGCTTTAAAACGATCGGAGTTTGAAGTTTATTATGAGCCGCAAATAGAAATTAAAACAGGTAAAATTATTGGTGCTGAAGCTTTGGTGCGCTGGAATCATCCAGAAAGGGGCAGAGTTTCCCCGGCAGAATTTATTCCAATGGCTGAAGAAATGGGCTTGATTGCACCGCTGGGCGAATGGGTTTTAGAGACTGCTTGCAGGCAAACTAAAGCTTGGCAAATACAGGGGTTGCCGCCGCTGCGGGTAGCCGTCAACCTGTCAGCCCGCCAGTTCGATCGCAAAAACTTGACGGAGAGAGTCAGACAGATATTGAGAGAAACTAATCTCGATCCTAAATGTCTGGAATTAGAATTAACGGAAAGTCTGATTTTGGAAGATGAAACGGCAGCAGTTGAAGCTTTTACGGTGTGGAGAGATATGGGGATTAGGATAGCAATTGATGATTTTGGCACTGGTTATTCTTCTTTGAGTTATCCGAAACGCTTTCCGTTTGATGCAATCAAAATTGACAAGAGTTTTATTCGGAATATTGCAGACGATCGCCAAAATGCAGCGATTACAATAGCGATTATTCAAATGGCACACTGCATGAACATGACTGTGATTGCTGAGGGGGTAGAAAATGAGTCGGAACTTGCTTTTGTGTGCGATCGCGAGTGCGACGAAATTCAAGGTTATTTTTTCAGCCAGCCTTTGCCAAGGGCTGAGTTTGAAGCGCTGCTGAAAAGCGATAAGTGCTGGGAGTTATGCTGGAGGAAAAACGAAGAAGCAATTTTAAGCTCAGGTTTCAGCAAAGAAGAAACTCCTAATCGTCTTGGCAGTTGCTATAAAATAGGATAATGGGTAATGGGTAATGGGTAATGGGTAATTTTCCCTAATTACTGATGACTAATGATTAATTCAAAAGATACGATCGCCCAACCAATTTCCCAGCCACAGTCCAAAACCCGAAGTTGCTACCAACAGGATAAACGTGTAAAGCCCGTTGCCATAGCCGATCGACCTTTCTCCGGCTACCATCCGCGCCACGACTCCAGCAATAATGCCGATAGCAGCCCAAGCCCCATAAACAGTCTTAGACCCGGCGATAGCCAAAGCTTGGACGATCGCCTCAGAACCCGCCCCAGCCAAAACCCCCGCCCACGCCCCAATCCCCAGCCCGATCGCACCTCCGAGCCCGATGGGGCCCCGGGAATTCACGCCTACTTCCGCCGCCAGCCCGCACGTCAAGCCGACAATCGCCCAACACACCGCCGCCACCACCGCCTTAACCCAATCCCCAGAACCAGTTCCAGCCATCAATCCCAGCACTGTGACCACTCCCGCTACGGCCAAAACTACAGCCACAGCCCGAGACTCTGCCTCGGAACTGGCGATCGCCCCCAAACCAGCCCCAACTGCGCCCCAAGCAGCCCCTGTTTCCATTCCTCCCGCCTGAAAACCGGCGATCGACCCCCCCACCGCCCCAGCCGAAACCAACGCCGCCAGCCACACTCTAGGCGTTGCCCAACCCTCCGCCAGCAAAATCGCGGCCCACAGCCAATCTGCACCGCAGATTAAAGCCCACATCCACAGCGGGGCCTCTGATACCGTCAAAATCCAACCGGTCAAAGCGTAACTCGCCACGGCGATTGCCAGCGGCCACCAAGGGAAGCTTGAATATTGTTGAGACGATCGCGGTTTGGAGTATTGAGTGGGAAATTCTTTTTTCCTTTTGGGGGTAAGGTTTGAATAGTTTAGAGATGACCGCGCTTTCCTCGCAACGCTTTTGGCAGATGGTTTTTTTCCCCGCCGCGCTTGGCGATTTTGATTGGTAAATCCTTTCTTGGTTGAAGAGTTGTTTTGAGTTTGAATTTTTGTGGAGGCGGCTTTTGGGCGGGTTTGACTGCGCTGGGAACCAGGCCTACCGGCTGATTTTCCAGAACGCCTTCTCAGCGGCTTTTCCGGCGGTGGCGGCGGCTGCTGAAACTGTTTTTCGATCGACCTCGATTCAGGCTGACTCAGAAACAACACCAATTCCTGGTAAGCTTCATTAATTTCTGTTAATCGTTGTTGAGCTTTTTGTTGCAGGCGGTCGTTGTGGGCAAACCGATCGGGATGCCACACAAACGCTAAATCCCTGTAAGCGTGCTTAATTTCTTCTAGGGAACTTCCCGGCTCAATTTCGAGGATTTCGTAGCATCGATTAATGTCAGCCATAGGCTTCGATCGGCAGGTGTTGGTAAATTGGCGATCGCACTTAACATCTTCTACTATTCTCAGCCAAGCTGCACAGTAAGCCGAGAGCCCATCAACTGTCAACCGTTCTCAAGTCTGCGGGCCATCCTTCCGGTCGATCGATGCAGACTGACAACTGGCTACAATGAGAAAATCCTTTCGCGCGATCGGTAACTGTGTCTGTGTCGGAAAATCAAGCTCCCACCTTCATCCTAGTTGACGGCCACTCCCTGGCCTTTCGCTCCTACTTCGCCTTCGCCAAAAGCCGAGATGGGGGTTTGCGAACTACGACGGGCATTCCCACCAGCGTCTGTTTTGGCTTTCTCAAGTCGCTGCTGGAAGTTATGGCCGCCCACGACCCCCAGTACATGGCGATCGCCTTTGACCTCGCCACGCCCACTTTTCGCCACGAAGCAGACGACACGTACAAAGCGGGTCGAGCCGAAACACCGGAAGATTTTAAGCCGGATATCAAAAACCTGCAAGAATTGCTCACCTATTTGAATTTACCTGCAATAACTGCTCCCGGCTACGAGGCAGACGATGTTTTGGGAACTTTGGCAAACAAAGCCAGCGCGGCGGGTTATCAGGTCAAAATCCTCACGGGCGATCGAGATTTGTTTCAATTAGTAGAAACCGACAAACAAATCAGCGTATTGTATTTGAGTACCGATGAACTCAGGCGATCGGGCAAAGGCAAATCCCAAGAATACGGCCCGGAAGCAGTCAAAGAAAAACTCGGCATTTTGCCAGAACAAGTAGTAGATTACAAAGCCCTCTGCGGCGACAAATCCGACAACATCCCCGGAGTTAAAGGCATCGGCGACAAAACCGCCCTGCAATTGCTGGAAGCTTACAATTCCCTCGATGGAATTTATGCAGCCATCGACGAGATTAAAGGAGCAACTAAGAAAAAGCTAGAAGAAGGCAAAGAAGCTGCTTATCATTCTCAACGCATGGCGACAATTGTCCAAGACGTGCCATTAGAAATCAACTTAGAAAATTGCCAGCTTATAGGTTTTGACGAATCAGCCTTGATTCCCATGCTGGAAAAGTTGGAATTCAAGACATTTTTAAGCAAAGTTAAACAAATTCAAAAGCGTTTTGGTGGCCCTGAACAGCCATTAGAAAAGGGCGGGCAAGATGCCCACCCCACAATCAATTCAATGGAGAGTGGAACAGGCATCTTGCCTGTTTCCGATAGTGGAACAGGCAAGATGCCTGTGGCAAAGGGCGGGCAAGATGCCCACCCCACAATCAATTCAATGGAGAGTGGAACAGGCATCTTGCCTGTTGCAAAGGGCGGGCAAGATGCCCACCCCACAATAGATAAGTCACCTGCAACTTCTGAAAGTTCAGAAGCAGACGAATTGTGGTTTTGGACTCATGATGACACCAAAGCCGCCCAGCAGGAAAACAAACTGCCAATTAAACCCCGAATAATTCAAACAACCCAACAGTTAAACGAATTAGTCCAACTGCTGCAAACCTGCACCGACAAAGCCTCACCCGTGGCGTGGGATACCGAAACCACCGCCATCGAACCCCGAGACGCCGAATTAGTCGGAATTGGCTGCTGTTGGGGAACGGGTGAAGAGGATCTCGCTTACATTCCCACGGGACACAAAACGGGCAAAAACTTGGATAAAGCCACAGTTTTAAATGCTTTGCGTCCGATTTTGGAAAGCGAGAATTATCCCAAGGCGCTGCAAAATGCTAAGTTCGATCGATCGATCCTGCGCTGTCAGGGAATCAAACTAGCCGGAGTCGTCTTCGACACCATGCTAGCCAGTTACGTACTCAATCCAGAAACCAGCCACAGTCTCAGCGAATTGTCTAGGAAATACTTAGGCATTGTCGCCAAAAGTTACAATGAATTAGTACCTAAAAACAAAACAATTGCTGACATCAGTATTCCGGCGGTAGCCGACTACTGCGGCATGGATGTTCACACCACATTTGGGTTAGTAGGTAAACTTAGAGCAGAATTAGATAAAGCTGATGAAGCTAACTTTCCCGATAAGTCTTTGCACAAGTTGCTGCTGGAAGTAGAACAGCCCCTAGAACCAGTTTTAGCTGAAATGGAATATCAGGGGGTTCGCATAGACACAGGATATCTTAAAGAACTATCCGATCAAATGGAACCGCGATTGGCAGCAATTGAGCAGGAAATTTATAACGCCATACCTCTTGATGATTTCAATGCTTATCTCGCTGAAAAAATCGAACATATCGAACCAACTTTAGGCACGGTTCCTCAAAAATTTTACGAGACCGTGCCCAGTGCAATTTTAAAGCCTTATCTCAAGAAAGTCTTGCCAAAAAACAACCTGGATTTAGCTGAGATTAAACAGAAAGTTTACAACACATCACCCAGTGAACTTTTAAAGTTGAACTCACCATCCCAGTTGAGTGAACTTCTGTTTGACATACTCAAGCTAGACACCAAAAAGTCTCGGAAAACCCCGACAGGCTTCTACTCCACCAATGCTGACTTTCTAGAAAATTTGCAAGGAGACCATAAGGTTGTCGATGCTATCTTAGATTACCGTACCCTGCAAAAGCTTTACTCTACCTATGTAGATGCTATACCGAAGCGGGTGCGTCCCGATACTCAGCGATTGCATACTGATTTCAATCAAACTGTTACAGACACAGGTCGTCTGTCTTCTTCTAATCCTAATTTGCAGAATATTCCAATCGGTACGGAATTTTCTAGGCAAATTCGCAAGGCTTTTGTACCAGAAGCAGATTGGTTGATGGTGTCGGCGGACTATTCTCAAATTGAACTGCGAATTTTGGCTCATTTGAGTCAAGAACCTGTGTTAATAGAAGCTTATCAAAATAACCGAGATGTGCATACTGTGACGGCTCAACTGTTGTTTGAAAAGGAAGAAATAACTCCCGACGAGCGCAGGTTTGGCAAAACGATTAATTTTGGGGTAGTTTACGGTATGGGGGCGATTAAGTTTGGTCGTTCGATGGGCAAAACTTCAGCAGACGGCAAAGAGTTTATTAAGCGATTTAACGAGCGTTACATTAAGGTTTTTGAATTTTTGGAGAAAGTAAAAAAAGAGGCGATCGCCCTCGGCTATGTTACCACAATACTCGGCCGCCGCCGCTATTTAAAATTCGAGAGCGAAAGCCTCCTGGACTTAAAAGGTCGCAATCCCCAAGACATTCACTCCGATAGACTTAAATCTCTCAGCAGAGATGACGCGCAATCTTTGCGGGCAGCAGCCAACGCTCCCATTCAAGGCTCCAGTGCTGATATCATTAAACTTGCCATGATTGAAGTACACAAAATTTTGCAAAACTATCAGGCGCGGCTGCTGCTGCAAGTTCACGATGAATTAATCTTTGAAGTCCCTCCCGATGAATGGGAAGAATTGCAGCCGAAAATTAGAAGTGCGATGGAAAATGCTCCGACAATTATAAGTGCGATGGAAAATGCTCTGCCGAAAAATACAAGTGCGAAGGAAAATGCGCCAGGTATGGTACCGCTGATAGTTGACATCCACGCTGGCCAAAATTGGATGGAAACTAAATAAAACAGAGAAATATGAGCCAAACTAAAATCGTCATTTTCCCAAAAATAAAAACATTAGGTGCAGTTGCTCTGCTATTGCTACTATTCGGATGCCCCCAAAAGTTAGGGCCCAACAACTATGCTGTCAAGCGAGTCAGCGACGGCGACACCCTTGTCGCCAGTGATAGCGCTGGAAAAGATATCAAAGTGCGTTTTGCCTGTGTAGATGCACCGGAAGTCGCGCACACCAATGCTGAGAAAAATAGCAAAGCAGCAGCAAAAAAAAATCAATTTAAGTGGGGAAATCTAGCGCACCAAAGAATGCAGCAGCTTGTCAACCAAGGGGGCGGTCGCGTTGTTTTGACCGTCACCGATACTGACCGCTACGGCCGCAAAGTTAGCGAAGTTCGCTTGCCCAACGGCACATTTGCCCAAGAAGTTTTGACCCGCGAAGGATTAGCAATGGTTTACCGTCCTTACTTAAAAAACTGTCCGAGTGCAAGTGTTCTGGAAAAAGCCGAAGCCGAAGCTAAGAAAAATCGCCGCGGCGTTTGGGGTGATTCCAAGTTTGTGCCAGCTTGGCAATTTAGACACAACGAGAAATGAGCGAAATTTTGATATTCTGGTAATTGTTCTTTATCTAAGAATCCCCATGTTAGAAATCACCGTAAAAAACAACGCTATCTGTTTTGGCAAACACTTCTCCCTGAATTTTCAACGCACTTTGCGGATACCCGACGACGGTAAAACCTATCCGTTACCGCCGGGATTAGGCGAGTTTCCAGTATGCAAAGTTGATGACTACATTTCTAGAGTACCTGAAACTTGGAAAGAACACGGGGGCGTGTTTATTCCCATGTATCAACGGGAAGCTTTGTGGATTTATTTTAGCGGCGCTCATTGGCGACCCAATGCTGTTAAAATTGCTGTTGGTAAAATCAATGCCGTTTCCGGCAAACCTTGGCAGCAAAAACTGCAAGCTGATGACCAAGATTATGTCATTTGTCCGGATCAACCCTGGTTAGATGGTATCAATTCTGGTGAAGGTTACATCCGCCAATTTGTTGCTATGCCTCTCGGTATGGGTTACACTGTCGAAGCACAAGTAACTGGTAAAGAAGAATTTGGCGGCATTCAAATCATTGTATTCGATCCGAAACCAGGGTTATTTCCCGAAGAACCGCCGCCCTCAAAATTAAAGATATCTAGAGGTTTTAGTGGTGTTATGCCACTTACCTATGGTGCCGCATTTAGTGCGGAAATGGGATTAGCAGCAGGTGGTAAAATGACACAAGAAATTTATCCCGATAGTTACGGTATCAACACCTGGGACGAGACAAATTTCGGCAGAGTATACGTCCACATTGTTAATAGCATGATGTATCGGGAAATCACTGGTAAAGAACCGCCAAACACGCCCGTTACTGCCAAAAGTTACAGTGAATACAATCTTCCTTGGTTCGACCTTTACGACGAACAAAAAGGCGATGTCGCACCCTCAACTATCCTTTCTCAAGTCAAGTCTGTCAAAGAGATGGACAAAAATCACGGATTTGCACCGCAGCAAGACGATACATCTGTTGACATTCCTCAAGCACAAATTAAAAAGCTCAAAGTCGATCCCGATGGAGTCAGAGATGGCAATTGGTAGTCTACTAGCAGAATCTCGATTGTATATAGGGACAATTCATCAATTGCCTTTGTAAATAGACAGTGCTGCATCAGGCCTGCTAAATTAGACACTACCTGTCGCAGTAAGGCGCGCCGAGACGTACCCTACCGATAGATTCTTTGTGCAAGTCCAATCAATTAGCAAAAAATTAACATTAAGGGACATCAATGAATTTCAAACATCTGGTTATTTCCGGCATGGCTCTGCTCCTCGGTACTGCAATCGTAGGAAATGCTATTGCTCAAGAACTGACCGACGACCAAAAAACGGTTGTTTGTCGCTTGAAAACAGAAGTTGACCAGCGGAAAGGCAACGGTCAAAAATTAGTATTTGTGCCGTTGCTGGGCCAAGTTCGCAAGCAAGTTTCATCTCCTTTTAGAGCCACGCTGCATCCTAATGTGGAGTATGTTTTTGTTGCCACTTGCGACGGAAATTGCCAGGATTTAAACTTATCTCTCAAGGATGCAAGCGGCCAGGAAATCGCTGTGAGTCAAAAAACAGGCGAACTGGCGTCAATCTCTTTTACTCCCACATCCCAAGGCGAATATCAAATCAGTGCTAAGCCTGGGGAATGCAAGAAGGCAGAGGGTTGCAATTTCGGCATGGGAATCTTCGTTCCTGCCTCTGCAAACGTACCTAATGCTTCAAAAATTCCTGCTGAGATAGCACAATTTCGACTTTGCCAGTAGAGGAGAACTTACAAGTTGTGAGTTGTGAGTAGAGTTAAGTTGTGAATAACCAATCTAACTCATAACTTGCAACTTATAACTCGTAAATTTTAATTAGTTATTCACAAATTAGCCAAACTGTCAAGCAGAGAAAGCAGTGGAACCCTGCACAGACCCGAAAGTGCCGAAATTTGGTTGGGCATGAAAAACTCTATTTACCCTCACGCAGGCATCAATTAGAATATAGATAGTGCCTCTCAGGGTGACGAGTATATTGCCCATGTCTTCAACCTTAGCCTCGAAAAATCAACCCCATAACCCCCCTCAAACAGATTTGAGAAATCTCTTCAGTCGCTTGGGTATCAGGCAGAAAATCGGCTGCGGATACGCCTTGGTCATTTGTATTGCCATTGTGGGTGCTGTGGCGGGACGGGGAGTAGAGTTTTATTACAAACAGCAGGTGCGGGAAAAACTGGCGATCGATCGAGATAAAGGGGAAATCCTGACCAACCTCAATAACACCGTGCAGGAAGTCAGAATTCAGCAGCAAAAGCTGGCGAGTCTGACGGCCAAACCGCAAATTTTCGATCGCGAACGCTCGGAATTCCTGACTCGCGTTGCTCAGATGAGCGGCATCCTCGAACAACTGCAAACCTTTCCACCGACTAAGAATCCCGAGGTGGCCAAAGACTACGAACTGCTTCAACAGTTCGTTCAAGTCAACGGCAAAACTGTAGAATCATACTTTCAAGAAGTACAAAAATTGTTGGCGACTGCGAAATTATCTGGTTTAAATCCGAAGCAGCAGCAGGCTTTCGAGCGGAAGTTGAACAATTTTGCGGCTGGCGAAACCGCTTTGAAACTCGAACAGTTGTCGCAGGATTCAGCCAAACTGGCCGGCAGCTTTGGCGAGAAAGCAGACGAGGCATTGAGTACCTACGACAAAGCAGAAAAACTCGGAACTCTAATTCTCATTTGCTCTCTCTTGATATCAGCCGCGATCGCAGCAATTCTAGCAGCATACACCAGCGGGGCGATCGCTCGTTCCTTAGAAGCCACAACCCTCATCGCTCAGCGAGTGACAGAAGAATCGAACTTTGACCTGCAAGTACCAGTCACTACTTCCGACGAAGTGGGAATGCTAGCAACTTCCCTCAATGAACTGATCCAAAGAGTAGCGGAATATACAGAAGAATTGCACGAAGCAAAAGTAGCCGCCGAAGCTGCCAACCGCTCGAAAAGTGCATTTCTTGCCAACATGAGCCACGAACTCCGCACCCCCCTCAACGCCATCATTAACTACAGCGAAATGCTGCAAGAAGATGCTCAAGATTCCGGTTCAGAAGACTTTCTCCCCGACTTAGAAAAAATTCAAACCGCAGGCAAACACCTGCTGGATATGATTAGCGACATCCTCGACATTTCCAAAATAGAAGCAGGTCACGTCACCCTTTATTTGGAAAACTTCGACGTGGCGACCATGATTGAAGAAGTGATGACTACTGCTCAACCGCTAGTAGAAAAAAAAGGCAATGCTTTAGCGCTGAAAACCAAAGGCGAACTCGGCACAATGTACGCCGACCAACCGAAAGTGCGGCAAATTCTCCTCAATTTGCTCAGCAATGCTGCCAAATTTACCGAAAAAGGCGTCATTACTATCGGCGTCGAAAGAATGAAAATTGAAAAATCAAGACCGACGAAACCAAATAAAAATAATGATTTTTACTCGGGTTCAAACTACACTTCTCAAGTTTTAATGTTTCGAGTCAGCGACACCGGCATCGGCATGACGGACGAGCAATTAGAGCAGATATTTAAACCTTTTACCCAAGCTGATGCTTCGACTACCCGCAAGTACGGAGGCACGGGTTTGGGATTGACAATTAGCCAGCGTTTGTGTCAAATTCTCGGCGGCGAAATTAGCGTCGAAAGCGAGGACGGTAAGGGTTCAACGTTTATTGTCAGTCTCCCGGAACGGGTTGTGATGCAGGCATGAAGTCAATCGATTTTAGATTTTAGATTTGAGATTTTAGATTGAAGCATTGACCCCACGGATAAATTCGGGGGCTTGTATCCTGGATGCTTTCGGTCAGGCAAAATAGGGATTTTGACACGGATACACGGATGAATTATTGAGCATTCGTCAATAGTCAAGAGGCAGATATTCAAGGAAAAAGAAAGAGGGAGGAAGGAAGATGGAAATTTTAAAATGTATTGATATCAATTATCAAAATAAAGAATAATTAACAACCCGGACTGACGCACAGACTCTATCTGTAGGTGCGCCGTTTGCACCTTACATATAGGGGTTCTGCGTAAGTTTTGATAATTCCCAGGTTTTGACCTGGGAATATAGCAAGCCTAAAGAACAAAGCCTTGTACAACAGTAGTTTTCAAGACTCCTTCAAAAGTGCGTTCTGTCTTGTCCACCAGGACAACGACATTGCGCCCGTTCGGAGACAAACGAACTTCTCGGATTGAATAAGAGAACACCCAATCTTGAAAATTGTTCAGCGTTCCGAGGACACGCTGCCGACCGTTATGATTAATTACCAGACGCATTGCCGCGCTTTCTTTGCCAGGAGAAGCAGTTTTTTGCCGCTGTTCCAGGCGAATTTGTAAAGGCTTTGCTGTATTGACTTTGACGGCGACTGTCTCGCTTCCATTGGCTCCGGGAGTACGAGAAATAATGTTCAGTTTAGTTCCAGCTTGAGGAGGAGTTAACTTCAAAGTTTCCCTGCTATTCCAACTTTTTTTAAGCAAGTCATCTTCTGCCATTTTAGTGCTTTTATTCGAGTCTGGCTCGCCATATTTAGTTTGGATACACCCATTTTTGATGCAGGAATTTGCAGCAACTTGGACAATTTGCAATTTTGCTTTGGGAATTCCCGCTCCAGTATCTCTGGAACTTTCTAAATACAAGTAGTAATTGCTGTCGGCGGAAAAACCAGACATCCGGTGTGCGGCACGCCAGGTACTTGCCAAAGCTTCAGGGGCTAGTGCGATCGCGGCACTTGCTATAATACCTAACGAAATTAAAGGTACAATTTTCATAGCTATATTTTCCAGGTGTGAGAGTTATAGCGGCTGTTATTGATGAGTAAAACAATAACGCTTCGGGTTTCGCTATAGGACTGTGACGCTTCTCAAGTCCTCTCTCCTATTTACATAAGTGTTTCTCCATTTTCCGCAGCAGGAGACTGTTTAAGAATGTGCAGTTTTTTCAAGTGGCACTAGAAAGCATTTTTAATGTGAGAGTTGCTCCTATCCAAGAGTCCAACTTTTAGGCGCGACTGTTTGCTTTTCCTTGCGAGAGACTCCTACATAGGACGGAAATACCTATCTCAAGATAGGGGAACACCGATCCGCCCCCCCTCCGCAACTCCCTACAATGAAAATTGTACGGGCGATCGAGCAATTGCCTCTACAGCACTCATCATTTTTAATGCAGGGAATTAAAATTTATGCAACCAAATAATCCAAACCAATTTACCGAAAAAGCCTGGGAAGCCCTCGCCCGCACCCCCGAAATCGTCAAAGCAGGTCAGCAGCAGCAGCTAGAAAGCGAACACTTGATGAAAGCTTTGCTGGAACAAGAATCGGGACTCGCTAGCAGCTTATTTAACAAAGCGGGAGTTTCTGTAGCAAAATTGCGCGATCGCACTGATGAGTTTATCAGCCGCCAGCCGAAAATCTCAGGAAGCGGCGGCAACGTTTATCTAGGTCGTTCTCTCGACACTTTGCTCGATCGCGCCGAAACTTATCGCAAAGAGTACGGCGATGAATTTATTTCGATCGAGCATTTGATACTAGGTTACGTTAAGGACGATCGTTTCGGCAAAAATTTACTACAAGAATTTAAACTAGATGAAGCCAAGCTCAAAGATATCATTACCCAAGTCCGGGGGAAGAACAAAGTGACCGATCAAAATCCAGAAGGCAAATACGAAGCGCTGGAAAAATACGGCCGAGATTTGACAGAAGCCGCGCGTCAAGGCAAACTCGATCCGGTAATCGGACGGGATGACGAAATCCGCCGCACGATTCAAATTTTGAGCCGTCGCACCAAAAATAATCCGGTATTGATTGGGGAACCGGGAGTCGGCAAAACTGCGATCGCCGAAGGACTCGCCCAACGAATTATCACCGGAGATGTGCCGCAATCTCTCAAAGACAGACAATTAATTAGCTTAGATATGGGCGCGTTAATTGCCGGTGCAAAATTCCGGGGAGAATTTGAAGAACGCTTGAAAGCGGTACTCAAAGAAGTGACCGACAGCAACGGCAAAGTCATCTTATTTATCGATGAAATTCACACCGTTGTCGGTGCTGGTGCAACTCAAGGCTCGATGGATGCCGGCAACTTACTTAAACCCATGTTAGCGAGGGGAGAATTGCGCTGTATCGGCGCTACAACTCTCGACGAATACCGCAAGTACCTGGAAAAAGATGCGGCACTAGAACGCCGTTTTCAACAAGTTTATGTGGACCAACCGACAGTTGAAGATACTGTCTCGATTTTGCGGGGCTTGAAAGAACGGTATGAAGTTCACCACGGCGTTAAAATTTCTGACAGCGCCCTAGTGGCGGCGGCTACTTTGTCTACTCGATATATTAGCGATCGCTTTCTTCCAGACAAAGCCATTGACTTAGTGGACGAAGCAGCAGCTAAACTCAAAATGGAGATTACCTCCAAGCCGGAAGAACTAGACGAAATCGACCGCAGAATTTTGCAGCTAGAAATGGAGAGACTGTCGCTGCAAAAAGAAAGTAACGCTGCTTCGATCGAACGCTTGGAAAGACTGGAAAAAGACTTAGCCAACCTCAAGGAACACCAAAACGGTTTGAATGCCCAGTGGCAATCGGAAAAAGGTGTCATCGGCAGCATTCAAAAGATTAAAGAACAGATTGATAAGGTGAATATTGAAATTCAGCAAGCTGAATTAAAATATGACCTGAACCGCGCTGCTGAGTTGAAATATAGCAAGTTAACCGAATTGCAAAAACAATTGCAAGAAGCAGAAGCTCAACTGTCAGCAACTCAAACCACAGGTAAAACTTTGCTGCGGGAAGAAGTTACAGAAGGTGACATTGCCGAGATTATTTCCAAGTGGACGGGAATTCCGATCAGCAAGTTGGTTGAATCGGAAATGCAGAAACTTCTGCACTTGGAAGATGAACTGCACAAGCGGGTAATCGGACAAGATGAAGCGGTGACGGCGGTTGCAGATGCAATTCAGCGATCGCGCGCAGGTTTAGCAGATCCAAATCGTCCGGTTGCGAGTTTTATCTTCCTCGGCCCCACGGGTGTTGGCAAAACCGAGTTAGCTAAAGCATTAGCGTCTTATCTGTTCGACACGGAAGAAGCGATCGTGCGAATTGATATGTCGGAATACATGGAGAAACACGCGGTTTCGCGGTTAATTGGTGCGCCTCCGGGATACGTCGGCTACGATGAAGGTGGACAATTAACTGAGGCTGTGCGCCGCCGTCCTTACTCCGTGATTCTATTCGATGAAATAGAGAAAGCGCACCCGGATGTCTTCAACATCATGCTGCAAATTCTGGATGACGGCCGCGTTACCGATGCTCAAGGTCACACGGTAGACTTTAAGAATTCTGTGATTATTATGACATCGAATGTCGGCTCTCAATACATCTTAGATGTGGCCGGAGATAACGAACAAATGCGGAGTCGGGTGATGGAAGCGATGCGGGGAACTTTCCGCCCTGAATTCCTGAACCGGATTGATGAGATGATTATCTTCCACGGTTTGAGTAAGGCAGAACTGCGGCAAATCGTGCAGTTGCAAGTCAAGCGCTTGGAAAAACGGTTAGCTGAACGCAAGATGTCTCTGAAATTGTCGGAATCTGCGATCGACTTCTTAGCAGAAATTGGTTACGATCCGGTTTACGGTGCGCGGCCTCTGAAGCGGGGGATTCAGCGCGAGTTGGAAACCCAAATGGCGAAGGGTATTTTGCGGGGAGATTTTGCTGACGGCGATACCATTTTTGTGGATATCGAGAATGAAAGGTTGGCGTTTAAGCGGCTGCCGGCACAGTTGGTAACTGCGAAATAATTTGAGTAGGGTGGGCTGCGGCCCACCTTATTTTTTTGAGGCGATGGTTCTTTTTTTGACCGCAGATGTAGGCGGATGGACGCGGATGGACGCGGATGGGATTGCGGGCGATCGTTCTTAAGGGCGATCGCTTTCTGATTTATCTTTTTTCTGTTCTTGGCGTTCTCGAACAGATTTCGTCAGCAGGTACGTTGCCAAACTGCTAACGGATCTGCTGTCTTCTTCTGCCCATTCT
This sequence comes from Microcoleus sp. BROC3, assembly GCF_036702515.1. Taxonomy (NCBI): domain Bacteria; kingdom Bacillati; phylum Cyanobacteriota; class Cyanophyceae; order Oscillatoriales; family Microcoleaceae; genus Microcoleus; species Microcoleus sp. BROC3. The sequence goes on along the minus strand of NZ_JAUBTQ010000027.1, from coordinate 65,482 downwards.
TCGAGAGCTTTTTGAATCTCTTCTGGCAAGTATGCGGTAACTCGTCCCCGTGAAGCCATTTCGTTGTACTGCAAAACATTTCAACACAGTCCATCTTACGCCGTGGCCATCGCTTAAGGGCGATCGCCTTCTGATTCTTCCTTTTTCTGCTCTTGGCGCTCTCTGACTGCTTTAGCTGCCACATGGGATAGCAGGTTTGCAAGGGTTCTATCTTCTTCTTCGGCCCATTCGGACAGGGCTTGATGAACGTCTTCTGGCAGTGTAACTGTGACTCGCATTCGTGAAGGCATGGGCTGGCATGGTTTTACTTCAATTGTCTTCAATTTTACACTCTCACGTCATTAGATATATTTTTGTGTCATTTGATGTTATTAACATCAAATTATGCTATTAGTGTATATAAGGCTCAGGCCTTAAAACGTCAGAAGCCAGCCCCTCACTGTCCAAGGTTCCGGGCTGGCTCTGGCTCCAAAAATATCAATGGAGACGAGTTCTATGTTGACATACAAAGACCGCTTGTGTTGTTGGGCGATCGCCCGTCTGTTACCCACTCAGCAATGGATTATTGTTGCCCGCTTCCGCAGTCGTTCTGATGCAGACGGGCATTTTCAGTTTTTGCGACAAACTATACCTCACGTTAAGTTTGAGGTTGTGTTCGATCGCAGTGGGGACAGTCACCGTTTATCGGCGTTGGGCCGCCCTTCCAATCCCGTCACCAGCGCGTTATAAATGGTAATTTTCGCGGCGATTTCAGTTAACTAAACATTTGCGATCGCACTTTTTTCGATAAGTGCGATCGCTTTTACGAAGTAAGTCCCAAATTTTTATGGTAAAATCCTAGTACCGATAAGTCTATTCACTCCACAATATCCAATTATTATTTAAGAATATGCGATCGAAACTAGAAACTACCGAGCAACACAAAAAGGTTGATGCTGCTGAAGCCGAAATCCGCGACAAGCAGCAGCTAGTTAATTACGATACCAAAGAGTATCCAGTCGAAATACTCGTTCAAAAATATATGGAAGGAAAGGATGAGGATACCAATGAGTTGTTCATCCCCGACTACCAACGTGAAATGGCTTGGGATGACGCAAGGCAGTCAAAGTTTATTGAGTCTATAATTTTGGGTCTGCCAATACCTTATATTTTTGTTGCTGACATCCATGAGGACGAAAACGATGAAGCCCGTTTAGAAATAATAGATGGTACACAACGCATTCGGACTCTAACTAGATTTATAAATAACGAATTAACCTTGACCGATTTAAAGAAAATACAGAGTTTAAATGGATTTAAGTTTGCTGATTTGCCCCTAGCCCGTCAGAGGCGCTTCAACCGCACGACACTTCGGATGATTCAACTAACTGAAAGTGCAAATGAGGAAGTGCGAAGAGATTTATTTGAACGCATTAATACAGGTAGTGTCGATCTAAACGAGATGGAAAAGCGCAGAGGCATACTGCCCGGCCAGTTTCTTGAACTGATTGAGGAACTATCGAAACATGACAAGTTCCGCAAATTATGCGCTTTTTCTGAGTCTGCTATTCGCAGTCGCGAACCGCAAGAATTTGTGTTGCGTTTTTTTGCATTTTTAAATAACTATGAGAAGTTTAATAGTAAGATAAACATATTCCTTGATGAGTATCTGAAGCAAGTAAATGCAGATCCGAAATTCGATAGCGAAAAAATGCGGGCAGAATTCGAGTCAATGCTAAATTTTGTAGAAAAATATTTTCCTCAAGGATTTCGCCAAGGTAAAAATGGCGCAAGAACAACAACTCGGATTAAATTCGAGTCTCTGGCTGTCGGTGTTGCTCTTGCTTTGAGAAAAAACAGCAATCTTGAGCCAAAGTCAACAGAATTGCTTAATTCACAACAATTTAAGGATCTCACAAAATCTGATGCTAGCAGTTCTAAAAATAAAGTAGTTTTACGCATTGAGTATGTCCGCGATCGACTGCTAGGCTAAAGATGAATACTGTACTCTTAGATTTCAATACACGCGCTCAAGAGGTAGATGATTACTTCATCTTTTTACATGGTTTGAGCAAACAAACCACTAAGTTAGCTGTCGCCGATAGTGCTGGACAATATCAAATACAAAGCCTTAATCCTGAGTTGGAAAAAACTCTAAAAGCCAATGGCTTGTTGTTATTGTATAACTTAGTTGAATCCACTATGCGAAATGCCATTGTAGCCATATTTGATGAGTTAAAAAATCAAGCAATCTCCTTCGATCAACTCAAATCAGAAATCAAAATGATTGTTCTTCAAAATCTTAAAAACCGTTCTCCTAAGAAAATTCATTTACAAATCAACCAAATATCTACAGACATCATCATAGCTACATTTGACGGCGAAAAACTATTTTCAGGGAATGTGGATGCTAGGTTGATTAAAGAAATAGCCAAAAAATACGGTTTTTCATATCAAACAGACTTTGCTAAGACAAAGAACGGGGAAAGCCTTGTAGATATTAAAGACAAAAGGAACGACTTAGCCCACGGAGTTAAGTCTTTTAAGGAAGTGGGGCAAGGTAAGACTATTGAGGATCTTTTAAAGATTAAGGATGAAGTCATAGAATACCTACGTCAAATACTGGAGAATATTAAAACTTATCTTGACAATCAAGAGTATTTGGACGTAACTACAGGTAATCCTTAATTTTAGGCTAACAAACCGGGTTTCTCGGATGATTTAGGTTGGGTGGCGAGATATCTCGGAAGAAACCCGGTTTCTTGGAATGATGTGAAGGCTACTTCCGCACCATCACAGACTTAATTACAGCATTCGGCTGATACTTATTAGTCTGATAAAATCCCCCTTGACCAGCGCCATAAACTCCCGCAAATTGTTTCCCTTGAGCCTGGGGAACAAACATAATGTTTCTAGTGGGTTGCTTGGCAAATACAACCCCTTCTCTCATTTCATTATCCACGTTATAAGATAAAGTAGCTTTGCCGTAAATGGCCTCAGCTTGTTTCAAAGTCATTCCAGGCCCGACGCCCTGAACTGTTTTATAATTAGAATTCTCAGTCATCAAAAGTTCAATTACATCGGTATCTTTTAGCTTTGTACCCGCAGCGTAGATAATCCGATATTGCACTTTTCGCGACTGGCTAACTGCCACAGAATCAAAGTCTACCATAAAAGGAGACTCTACCTTAAACTGCGCCGTGGAACCCAGAGCCTTTTTCAATTGTCCGAAAGTCATCCCCACCTTCGCCGCTCCAATTGTGCGATCGGAAATTGTTAAACTTGCAGCAGGTGTTTTTTGAGCAGCATTTGCCGCTTCTGCCAGCGCATTTGTAGCCCCAGGCGTAACAGCGGAACCCGGAACTGAAATTAAAGTGAGGTAACTGCCGATCGCCAGCAAAGCAGCTATCATTGATCCAGACAAAACTTTAACATTCAACATGACTAATTCTCCTAGATTTCAAATGCGACTATCTACCCGTATCTTTTTGGCTATCCTGGGCCTCACCCTCCTAGTTTGGATTCTCAGAGGTGTTGGGATATTGACATTCATTCCCGGTGGTGTTATCTGGATACTGATTTTGTTGTCTTTTGTTGCGGGTATCCTCAGCACTTTACTCCGTCGGTAAGCCAGCATCCGGCAAATAACAAATAAGAATTAACACTTAAAAGTTAACAAATTATTTTAATTTGGATTGTTTCATTGCCTTTCCCACTGTCACATTGAACTGAGCGCCGATCAGCATCACCAAAGAAGAAAGATCGAGCCACAGCAGCAACACAATAAAAGTTCCGATCGTGCCGTAAGTCCAACTGTAATTGCCCAAATGCAAAACATAAAACCGAAATAAAGCTGAAAATAGTGCCCACAAAATAGCTGCAAAAACAGCTCCCGACAAAATAGGAATATCTGGTTGACGGCGGCTCGGCCCGTAGCGGTAAATAAAGGCAAAGGCAAGTGAGACAATTCCTAAAGAAATCGGCCACCGCCACAGCCGCCAAACACCTAATAGTTCCGACTCCAAAGGGCAATTGTCGGCGGGGAGCAAGCAGTTTTGGACATCTTTTAAATCGCAGTTGGCGACGGACTCCAGCAGGCAACTCTGGCGGGCAACAGCTTGCACAATTAAGTCGCTGAGAAATACAGCTCCCGATGCTAGAATTAACAGCACAATTGTGCCGACACTCAGCGCCAAAGAAATAAGTTTTGCTTTCCAAAATGGTCGAGTTCGATCGCTAGGGATTTCATGGATGCGATCGAGTGCAGCCATCGCCGCGCTCATTACTCCAGAAAATGCCCAAATCGAGGCAAGAAAGCTCACCGAAAACAGCCCTTTATTGCGAGTTAACAGAATTTCTTTGATTAAGCCACCAATCAACTTCCGCACGTCATCGGGTATAACTTCGCCCAAAAGACGGGCGATTTGATAAAGTGTTGACTGCAAAGGTTCAAAGAGGGCGATCGCAGATAAGATAGCCAACAGCCCCGGAAACAGCGCCAGCATAGAATTGTAGGCCATTTCTGCAGACAGCCCCGGCAAGCGCTGCTCTCCCGCCTTCGCGCCGACTTCCTTGAGCGTGCCCCAAGTCAAACACCGACAAAACAGCCAAAAACCCCCAAATTTCCGTTTGAGAGCTCGAAGCAGCCTCAAAAATGCCTTAAACAAAGCTAAAATCAGGTAGCGCAACCAGTAAAAAATGTTCATAGCGCACAGGAGACGGGGAACTAGAAAATGGAAAATGAATGCAGGACGATCGCGCAACTGGAAATAAGCAGCGTTACTTAATTAAGCCATTACCAATGCGCCATTGTTAATCTAAAATCTAAAATCTAAAATCTAAAATCAATATGGCTCAGGATGTCAGACAGTGGTTAGATGAAATCAAGCGGCTGCAACAGCAGTTAACAGAAGTTTCGCGGGATCGCGATGAAGCCGGTGAAAGTGCGGCTCAGTGGCGTCAACTCTACAATACCGAAGCCGAACAGCGGCGGAATGATGCCAAATTAACTCAGCAAAGCATCGCTTCTCTGGAAGCACAAATAGAGCAATTACAAAATTTTTCCCCCATTATGCCCGAAGGGGACGATGCTGGAGTTGCTCGCCAGCAGGAAGTCGAACAACTGCAAACAGTAGGCGAACTTAAAGCTAAGTTAGCAGAAGTTCTTCAAGAGCGCGATCGGGCGATCGAACAAGTTAAACAACTCACTCAAGCCCTCAAACAAGAAGAGGCCCGTCACGCCGAAACTAGCAAAAATTTAACTAGCGCCCTCGGAGATGCCGTTGACTTGCTCACGAAAGCACAAAATCCTGCCCCTGCAAAAACGGAGACAGTATATTCTTTAGAAATAGTACCTACTCGCACTGCAAATCCTGGCGAAACTGCTCTGGAAATCCGCCAAACTTCCGCCCAAACAGGCAAAAATCCCGCCCAGCTTCCACCTTCTAAAAATCAGTTACTCGATCTACCGCCCTTTGGGAATTAGAAGTTAAAAATTCAGGAATTTTCGGCATGGCGAGTCCCCTTAACAGGTAGGATTTAGTCACCGATGCGTTGTTTTTGCCTTAACTGCAATTAGAGGGCATTAATTCATCCGCTTCTTTATTATTCCCCATCTACAGATGGTGTACTAATCGATGTAACTGTACTCTATCCCAATCTATAATCCACATTCAAAATTTTGAAAACTGCCAAAAGATATTCCTCGCGTCATATTAATCTACAGTCTTTAGATAGAACTTAACCGAGCTAAATTTTAGTAATATCGACACCGACTGATACGCGAGGAAACTTCATGAAGGCAGAGATATCCGCAGTCTGGGTAAAGATGGAGAGCATGATCGACGGCTTGATTATCATGTTGCCAAATATTGTGCTGGCGTTAATTGTCTTTGCAATCTTTTTCTGTGTGGGCGGGGCAATTAAGAGAGCGGTCAGGCGGGTTACCCGCCACCACCGCCAAGCACGAAATTTGGGGCTGGTGTTAGGACGGTTGGCGCAGGGTACGATCGTTCTAGTTGGTCTGTTTGTTGCGCTTTCGATTATAATTCCCACATTTAAGGCTGGGGATTTGATTCAATTGCTGGGAATTAGCGGGGTGGCGATTGGTTTTGCCTTTCGCGATATCTTGCAAAACTTCTTAGCCGGTATCCTAATTCTGTTGACTGAACCGTTCCGTATCGATGACCAGATTGTGTTTAAAAACTTTGAGGGAACGGTAGAAAATATTGAGACGCGCGCTACAACAATCTTAACCTATGATGGTCGCCGGATTGTCATTCCAAATGCCGAATTGTTTACGAATTCGGTGACAGTGAATACCGCTTTCGATAAACGCCGCACAGAATACGATTTTAGTATTGGTTACGGCGACGATATTGATTGCGCCAAGCAGTTAATGCTGGAAGCATTGTACAACATAAAGGAGGTGTTGAAAGATCCTGCACCCGATGTGCTGGTGCTTGAGCTAGTAGAAAGTACCGTCAAGATCCGCGTTCGGTGGTGGATTTCTCCGCCGCGCCGAATTGACGATATGCGATCGCGCGACAAGGTAATTTGTGCTATTAAAAAAAAGCTTGTGGAAAACGGCATCGATTTGCCTTATCCCACGCGACAAATTTTGTTTCATGACCAAACCGAAGAGACCGATGGCGATCGCTCCCAGCAGCGCGAAGGATGGCCCGCGGGCAAAAGTAAAGTTCCGAAACCTCGTCGTAGGGGCCGCTCTTTGCGAAAATTGACCCAAGGGCGATCGCAACTTGACGACAACGGAAAATCTTAACAGCATCACAATTAATGAAAAATATCAAGTTGAGCAAACTGTGGGATTCGCTGCACTTCGCTCGTGCAACCGGAATTGATATCACTCACCGAGGGATTAAAAGAGTAACAAACCAGGATTGATATGATGCCTAATTTTCAAGCAAAAACCACAGTCCGATTGCCGTAAACTAAAACACGATTTTGTAAATGATATCGCACCGCCCTTGCTAACACAACTCTTTCTAAATCTTTACCTTTGCGAACCAAATCAGACACTTCATCGCGGTGACTCACGCGCACAACATCTTGTTCGATAATCTGGCCCGCATCTAAATCGGGTGTAACATAGTGCGCTGTTGCACCGATAATTTTTACCCCTCTTTCATAAGCCCTTTCGTAGGGATTTGCGCCCACAAAGGCGGGTAAAAATGAATGGTGAATATTAATCACATTGGGAAAATTTCTGATAAAGTCTTGACTCAATATTTGCATACATTTAGCCAAAACTACTAAATCAATATTATATTTTTTAAGAAGTTCTAACTGTTGTGCTTCTTGAATAGCTTTATTGTCTTTAGTAATGGGAATATACTCAAAGTCGATACCGTATTGTGCGGCAATGGGCTTTAAATTTTCATGGTTGCTGATTATCAGCGGAATTTCACCTCTGATTTCTTGCGCTCGCTGTCGCCAAATCAAGTCTAATAAACAGTGATCTTGACGGCTTACCCCGATTGCGATGCGTCGAATTTTTTGGGAGAAATGCAATTGCCAATTGGCTTGTAAGTCCTTGGCAATTTCACTAAAAGCAGGTGTTATTTGTTCGGTGGTTAAATCAAAATCATCTAATTGCCATTCTAGACGGCTCAGAAATAATCCAGCGGTAAAATCTGTATGGTGATCCGCGTGGATGATATTGCCATTGTGGGAGGCGATAAAGTTAGCAAGTAAGGCGACGAGTCCTTTGCGATCGGGACAGGCAATTAACAGGGTTGCTGTAGGCTTAGTCATGGTAGAATGACAAAATTGTCTCGCTGAGTCGAGCAAGAAAAAGTTATCTCACAGGAGTTTATTGATACGTTTAGGGGCGGGCAAGATGCCCACCCCACAAAAGATTTTAACTAAGAGTGGAACAGGCATCTTGCCTGTTTCGATGGGCTTACGGGCGGGCAAGATGCCCACCCCACAAGAGATTTTAACTAAGAGTGGAACAGGCATCTTGCCTGTCTCTATCTTCCTTCTTCCTTCTTCCCTGTTCCTTCTTCCTTCTTCTAAAATCCCATCGCCCCAGCTACTGCATCCAAAGTCGGAGCAATGCCGCTTTTAAACAGATTGTTGCTGTGATTAATTGCGGTATCCGGGTCTTTCAAACCGTTACCAGTCAGCACGCAAACCACCGTCGCCCCAGTCGGAACTTGGTCTTTTACCTTCAGCAAACCGGCCACAGAAGCTGCACTCGCCGGTTCGCAGAAAATTCCTTCCTGTGATGCTAACAAACGGTAAGCGTCGAGAATTTCGGCGTCGGTGACTGCGGCAAAACTGCCGCGGCTGGCTTCGGAAGCTGCGATCGCCTGTTTCCAGCTAGCAGGGTTGCCGATGCGAATTGCTGTCGCCAGGGTTTCTGGGTGCGATACCGGTGAGCCCGTTACCAACGGTGCAGCCCCGGCGGCTTGAAATCCCATCATCTGCGGCAAGCGCGAACATTTTTTGGCTTGGTGGTATTGACAAAAACCCATCCAGTATGCTGTGATGTTTCCCGCATTTCCGACGGGAATGCACAGCCAGTCGGGGGCGTCGCCCAAAGCGTCCACCACTTCAAAAGCTCCGGTTTTCTGACCTTCCAAGCGGTAAGGATTGACAGAGTTGACCAATGTCACGGGGTAGTTAACGGCCATTTCGCGGACAATTTCTAAAGCTCGATCGAAATTTCCGCCAATCGAAATGACTTCCGCACCGTAAAGCAAAGCTTGCGCCAGCTTGCCCAAAGCCACGTAACCTTCGGGAATTAACACGAAAGCTCGCATCCCCCCGCGTCTGGCGTAGGCGGCGGCGGCAGCCGAAGTATTGCCGGTACTGGCGCAAATTACTGCCTCGGCACCAGCTTCCTTCGCCTTGGAAATCGCCATTGTCATCCCCCGGTCTTTGAAACTACCAGTGGGGTTGAGGCCGTCGTATTTGACCAATACGCGCACGTCTCTACCGATGAGAGAGGCGATCGCAGGTGCTGGAATCAGGGGAGTATTGCCTTCTTGGAGCGTCACTACCGGCGTGGTTTCCGTCACCGGCAGGTAGGGGCGATAAGCTTCGATCAAGCCGGGCCAGCCGTAGCGTTTCGGCTCGGTGGCGCGGGCAGCGGAGTTAGGAGCAGAGTCAGTAGCAGGTAGAATCAGGGTCACGGTGTCAATGGTTTTAGGCAATGGCCGAAGAATTTACACTAATTTTAGCTCGATCGGTTAATTTGATGTTTAATACGATCGGTTCAGGTTAAAGTAACTTAATGGTGTGAATGTGTAGATATGTCTACTCAATTACTAATGTCAAATAATTCATCCACTCTTTCCCGGCCTCAAGTTACCGCGAGCAATCCCGAAATGGCTAGTTCTTCTACCCTATCGACCACTTTTGCCCGCAAAGTAGATTCGGTGAAGTGCCCCTACCAAGCCGATCAGCAAGTTAAGTTCCTGCACTTGCAAGCGGAAATCGAATCCTTGCTGCTGGAAGTGCAAAGCCTCAAACAGCAACGCTCGATCGCTGGCTTGCGGGATCTAGACCCCATTTCTGGCAGCAACAGCAATTAGCAGACAACAGTCGCTAATGCTAATTGTCCTGCCCCTGTGTTATAAAAACAAAGGTTTTGCTACCCGCAGTATTTTTTGCCAAAAGTGCTAGAAATTCCTAACTGCGGATAGCGATCGCTAGCTTTTGCTAAAACGCGCTTGCCTACAGCTCAACTCGTCTGCTGCTTGCTGGCAACGAGCTGACATTTTATGGCGCTTTTTTATGGCGCTAATTTGTTAAGCCATCCTCATGGCATACGGAGAATCGAAATCAGTTTATGACAGCATCGATCGAAAAACCACTAAATTTGACATCCGCAAGTGACACTTCCAACCTGCGCCTGAAAGATATTCTCAAAACCCTGCCGCGGGAAGTATTCGTCAAAAACCCCCGCAAAGCTTGGACAAAAGTAATCGTCAACGTTCTTTTAGTTGCGGTCGGTTACTGGGGCATAGCAGTCTCTCCTTGGTTTCTACTACCCCTAATGTGGATTTTCACAGGCACCGGATTAACCGGTTTTTTTGTGATCGGCCACGACTGCGGTCATCGGTCATTTGCTAACCGCCGCTGGGTAAACGATTTAGTCGGACATATTGCATTTCTGCCGTTAATTTTCCCGTTTCACGCATGGCGGCACGGTCATAATTATCACCACAAACACACCAACAAACTTGGTGAGGATAATGCTTGGCACCCGATGACAGCAGCAGACTACGCTGGCGCGCCCAAGGCATTACAAATAGCTTATAGTTTAATATTTGGTCCAATGTGGTGGATCGGCTCGATCGCCCACTGGGCAAAAGTACACTTTATGTGGTGGCGGTTCAAAGGACAACAGAAACAAGAACAAGTGCGGTTTTCTGTGTTAGTGGTGTTAATCGGTGCTGCGATCGGATTTCCGATTTTAATTGCAACCACAGGCATTTGGGGATTTGTCAAATTTTGGTTGATGCCCTGGCTGGTTTACCATTTCTGGATGAGCACTTTTACGATCGTTCACCACACAGCACCAGATATTTCCTTTAAAGAACCGGAAGAATGGGACGAAGCCCAAGCGCAACTGTCGGGAACAGTTCACTGCGATTATCCCCGCTGGGTAGAGTTTCTGTGCCACGACATTAACGTCCACGTTCCCCACCACCTTTCAACTGCTATTCCCTGGTACAATTTGCGCCTCGCCCACAGCAGCTTAAAGGAAAATTGGCAAGATCATCTCTACGAAACAGAATTTTCGTGGTCTTTAATGAAGCGGATTGCCGACAACTGTCACTTGTACAATCCCGCTGGTGGCTATCAAACATTGCAGGAATTTAATGCTAAAACCAAGTAAGTTTTAAACGCGATAAATGCCAGAAAAACCCGGTTTGTCAAACACAACCGGGTTTTTCGATATTACATTCCGTAGCCTTTGTCAGGGACGGAATGCGCGCCACACCGTCAATATCACAATCCCTACCATTATTAAATCAGTCATTCCCAATCTAAAGTCTAAAATCTAAAATCTAAAATCGAATGACTTTCAATCCCAATAACTGTCGCAACGAAAGCGAAGTAGAAAGCAAACTCATTGTCAGCTATCTGCTACCAAAACTAGGGTATACGCCCGACACTTGGCACCAAGAAATCGCATTTGGGAATATTCGTCTAGACTTCCTCTCATTTGCCACTCAAGTTATCCCCATAGTTGTCGATGCAGACTCGCCGATGAGTGTAGTTATGGAGGCTAAACATCCGAAGGAAAATTTAGACCGCCACCTGCGAAAACTCCATCGCTATTTAACAAGTTTGAGCATCCGCTATGGAGTCCTAACTAACGGTAAAGAAATTAGAATTTATGAACGAGTAGCCGATGATATTCCGCTAGTCTTTAAGTGTGCGGGAAAAGACATTGAAAATAGAATTGATGAAATTATCGCTTTAATTGGCAGAGAGCGTTTAAAATTTATAAAAAATCCCGAGAAACTCAAACTGGAAGATAGTAAAATTAATTTGGTTAGTCCTGAGTTAATTAGCGAAGTCGCAGTACAGCCCAACAATCCCGCCACCGCAGAACCTGAGCCAAGTCAAATTTCAGAACCGGAACAAATACCTGAAAATTATCCAGTTAAGCCTCAAGTTAAATCCGATGTAACCGTTCCCTCAAAAACTCAAAATAGTATGAAAATTATTGCTGTTTACCACAATAAAGGCGGCGTTGGCAAAACTACAACAGTAGTCAATTTAGCTGCTGCGCTGAGCAAGAAAGGTAAGAGAGTCTTGGTGATAGACTTAGACAGTCAAGCGAATACAACATTTGCGACAGGTTTAGGAAAATTTGAGGATGAAGAACAAGATGATTTGAAAGATAATAATATTCTTCAAGTTTTGCAATCAGAAGACTTTTTCTCTATCGAAGAAGTAGCTCGCAAGTCTAATTTTTGCAATCCCGAAATAGATGTGATTCCTTCCCACATTGATTTAATGCAATATGAAATGGAACTCAATCAACTAGATTACAGCCGAATGATTTTAATTCAGAAACTAGCAGAAGTACAGGATAAATATGATATTGTACTGATCGATACGCCACCATCGTTGAATTTTTATGCTAGAGTTGCCCTAATTGCTGCGGATTATTTAATTATTCCTTCTGACTTAAAACCTTTTGCGAATCAAGGACTGATTAATGTCAAGGATTTTATTAAAAAAGTTAATGGATTCAAAAAACAAATTGGCAAGAAACATCTAGAAGTTTTAGGTGTACTTGCTTGCAAAATCTCCACAAATTCTAAATTTGTACAGTACAGTTTGCCCAAGCGGAGAGAGGCAATTCCCAAACGCTACGGCTTTGAAATCATCGACAGCGTAATTTACGAGAGAGACGATTTAGCAAAGTGTGCAGAACAATTTCAAATCGTGGGAAATATGGAAATCGCCGATCCCATTTCAGTGCTAGACTTTAAGCCTGATTGCATCGCATCCCAAGAATTTGAAATGCTAGCACTCGAAGTTTTGGAAAAAATAGGTAAAAACTCATGAAAAAATTATCTCCGTCACTGGTTGCAGTTAAAAAAATAACATCCGCAGTTCCCCGTTCCAATTTTGCAGAGCCGGATTTGGAGAAATTAGCGCGACTGATTTTAGAGTCAGGAGGATTGATTAATCCGATAATTGTCCGCCGCAACGGTATGGATGCTTACGAAATAGTAGACGGAGACTTTGAATATTATGCGGCCGCGAGAGCAAAGGAAATAGATGCTCCCAAAGGCGAGACAATCGGAGCATTCATCCTGGAAGAAGAAAATGAAGAGCTTCTCCTCAAACAACTTGAAATTCTCAGAAAAACCGCAATCACTGAGAATTTAGTTGAGAACCCAGAAACCGGGTTTTTGTACGAAAATCCTTCGTCGCAGCCCGCAGATTCAATAACTAACGCGGTTTGTTTGGTCGAAGTCCCTAATTTAGGTGAAAATGAAACTCCCGAAGAGTCATCTAGTTTAGAACAGCGACTAACAAATATTGAAGCCCAGTTTGCCAGTCAAATTAATGAATTAAAAGCCGAGTATGCCCGCGAACAAAAAGTTTTAGCCCAGAGTATCCAAGAACTTGAAAACCGACTCTTACAACAAGTACCTCTGTTAGTTGAAGCTGGGTTAGCCAACAGAATTAATGAGTTGAAATCAGAGTTGCCACCCGAAAAACAAGTGGTGGTAGAGAGGATACCAGAAGTTGACAACGTAACTTCCGAATCAATGTCGCTGTTGGAAGCACTCAATACTTTAGAGAAAAATCAACTGTCGGCTAATTTGAAAGATGCTGGCTTGAAGCTTCCAATAATCCAAATAATACTCAAAGAGCGAGATGTGCGGCCGTTTGTCTCATTTGCAAATGTGGTGGAACGTGTTAAAGGGTTAACCGACAAAACAATGATTAAAATAATTGACAAGTGGCAAAAATACTCATAACTCGCAACTCCTGGGGTCACTCGCAACTTTGACTCAGTGAGTCTCTACTCCAAAAAAAGTAAAGATGAGTAAAGCAGTGGATCATTGGTGTCCCGTAGGCAGTTAAACTCTTCACAGTCGCTTTTTTTAGGAATTGCAGTAACTTTTGCCGCCAGGGATGTCACCCCACGGGAAGCCGCGTAGATATACATAAATACCCAAATACCAAATTTTCATGACAAAAGGGGACTTGTAACAAGATGGATCGATCGTCCGATCAAAACCGAATAGTTGAATATTTGCGGATTAAGCCCATTAGTCACACTCAGATTTACACTTCCCAAATTGCAATACCAGAGCCTCAGCGGGGCGAAATTCCTCGCGAACGCCGCGAAGCTCTCAGGAGAAGTCTGATCGAGCAAGGCAGCAACTTGATTCCTTTAATTGTACGTCGCACAGAAGCTTACAGCAACGAAGAAGAATATGAAGTTGTCTGCGGCTCAGATTGGTGTATTGTTGCTAAAGAACTCGGCATCGAGCAAATGTGGGCGTGGGTATTTGAAATGACCGACGAGGAGGTAGCTGTTGCTCAAGCAGAAATGGAACATTTAGCTCCGCAACCGACTCATAAAACAGCACAAATTGAGACTATACTGCAACAATTTGAGCTATCATTTCAAAAAAAGGTAGATAGTCTAACAAAACAAATAGAACAATCTGTTAAAAAAAATGAAGACCTGCTAAAAAAGCACGTAAAAGCTCTAACTGAGCAAAACTTTGAGCGTAACCAAATAGAACAGATTAAGCATTTGCTCGAACAAGTGGAAAAAGCATTTCATGAAAAGGTAGATAAAATGGCTAAAAAAATTGAACAATCGAGCAGCAACCGTCCGCCGACATCGGCTGTTATTTCTGAGGTAAATATTGAATCCGCTTTGAGACAGTTGGATGAACTGGAAAAACTGCTGTCAATAAAATTAGAACGCACAGTCCAAACAATTAATCAGTTTGTTTCCGACGCCATTGAAGACGTAGAAAATGACCTGAAAAATCAAATTGAAACGCTCCGCAGCCAACTGGGAGGCGCAACGACTCACTCAGAAAGACAGCCCGATGCACAGCCGAAGAAGCAGTCAAAAACGCAGCCGAAGAAGCCGTCGAAAGCTCAGCAGAAACCTCAGTTACCGCAGTTGCAGTTAGAGTTGCCGTTTCCGTCCCCGTCCCCAGAAGAAGACTACGAAAGTCTGTCGCTGAGACGGTTGAAGGCGATCGGCAAAGACCGTAAAGTGCGGGGCTACGCGCGCATGAAGCGACCGGAAATTCTGCTGGCTCTCAGACAAACTGACGGTCAATAAAACGCTAATTGCTAATAGTTAAAAACTAATTATTCGGTGTTCGATCGCGTTTTTGGGCAAAAAGCGCGATCGGGCTTTCAGAATAGTCCTCTGCTGAGATATGAAAAGCTTGCTAAAATAGACACACAACCTCTTACTCCTCACCCAGCAGCCATGTCCGCAACCGCAGAATTAGCTACTACCCAAGAAATACCAGAACAAGAGATACCAGAAAATGTTATCTTTCCTTCAGGCGATTTATACAGTGACGAACCTCCCGTGGAAACAGAACTGCATCTCCGACAAATAATCCTACTCCTCAACTGTCTAGAATGGCTGTGGCGAGATAGAAACAATTTTTATGCTGCTGGAAACCTCACCATTTATTACAGTCCCAAGCAACTCAAATCGAAAGACTTCCGAGGGCCAGACTTTTTTGTGGTACTCGGAACAGAACGAAAAACTCGGAAAAGTTGGGTAGTTTGGGATGAAGAGGGAAAGTACCCCAATATTATCGTTGAAATCCTGTCTCCCAAAACAGCGGATATAGACAAAAACTTTAAAAAACAACTCTATCAAGATACTTTTCGTACTCATGATTACTTTTGGTTTGACCCAGAAACTTTAGAATTAGCTGGGTTTCATTTAGTTGACGGGGAATATGAACCAATCGCACCGAATGAATCCGGGCATCTGCGGAGTCAACAACTCGATTTGAGTCTCGGAATTTGTGGCGGAAAATTGCGTTTCTTTACAGCAGAAGGAGAGCTTGTCCCTACTCCTGAAGAGGTTGCAGAAAGGGAGACTGAACGAGCCGACGAAGAGGCTCAACGAGCCGGACAAGAAGCTCAACGAGCCGATCGCCTGGCCGCGAAACTGCGAGAATTAAATATTGATCCCGATACAATTTAGCGCTCGTCCTTTCATTCAATTTTCCTGTATTGTAAACTGGTTTAGGCGATCGCATATCCCGTATGTTGCCGAACATGATACGGATGAAACCCTAAAACTATCTTGTCTTTAGGCACTCCTAATTCTACAAGTTCTGCGGTAATTCCCGTTTCTATACCATCTTGTTGAATCCAAATTTTCCCGTCCCTAATTTCCACATGAACGATACACCCGTGAATTCTTTGAGGCCCTTGCCAACCTTCGTGGATCAGTAAAAAATTGTTTTGTTCGCGGTCAACAATAACGCTGTTTTTCACTTGCCCGTATGGGTAAGGAATCTGGGCATAACTATCTAAGATGTTCTGAATAAATTGGCGATATTCATCTAGTCTATCCATCTGACAATTATCTCCTTTGATGAATCAAAAACAATTAATTTTAGTCTTTTTTTTCGCAACAAAAGTTGCCCCAGTGGCTCAGAGAAAATATCTAGATAAACTTCTTCCCGAACAGCCAGATATATATTCCGTTCTGGTTCCGAAAGCTCTAGGATATCTTCGTAGACAATATACTGTCCCAAAGCTTCTTCTAAGTCATGAACGGGTGAAATACTCAAAAAACTTTTTACTTCTACAGCAATTTTGCGACCTTGCTTTTCGGCAGCCAGTATTTTTTCTGCGCCCAAATCGACGTAGAGGGAACGATCGCCAATTTCTAGGGTTAGCGGATCGTTTGTTATCGTCCAGCCGTCTTTTTCTAGAGCTGTTCTGACAGTATTGTGGTAGATGTCTTTTGCTGGCATATTCTAAGCTGAACCATCAAATGTCACCCTAATTATAGAATAACACAAGACTTTTGAACACGGATAACTCATCAATTCAAACTACTTACTGTCGCGTGTATCGGTGCTTCACCCCAATCGGAAAATACTCCGCATCACCCGTCGCAGTTAATGTCACCACAGGTAACTGATATTCGGGTGGCACGTAATTAGCAAATTCGCTGTTTAGCCGCCGCAATTGCGCGAGAATTGAAGATGCGATCGCCTGCTTCATCTCCTCATCGCCCTCCACCCCCGCTGCTAATTCCACAACCACCGATAAAAACCGATTTTGATCAGCATTTTCCCTGACTTGCAGCACAAATTTCCCCGTCACCCATTCCCGAATGGTGGGAACTTCTAAACCTACGGTGACATTTTCCGGGTAAATGTTGGCACCGAAGTAGGAAACGGTAAAGTGCGATCGCCCAAATACATACACAAATGGCAAGCAGCGAATTCCTCTGGGGAAATCAGAAACTTTCATACCTGCTGCTTGCTGCAAACGTGCCACAGGGTTAAACCCCCATTCAGCCAAAAAATTGAGCATTGCTTCGTAACAAATTAAACCGCCGTTATCGGAGATGTGATAGCGTATTAGCGGGATGCCGTTGTCGCCCGAAAATAACAGCGTGCCGTCATTATTCACTTCAAAAAAGCGACTTTTCGGATCGTACTGCACCAGCGTTGGCAACCGCGATTCCCCGAATAAATTGCGTGCTGCTTCGGGATTGTTTGCTAAAAAGCGACGGATGCAAATGCTCAGCGGTGTCTCGTTGCCCAAAACGCCCGCGTCTGCAGTACCGTAAAGGCTCGCAGAGTTGTAATATAGATTGTCAGAATTAGTGCGATCGCTCACCAAACCCCGCCATTCTTCGCTAAACACTTCCCCCGCAAACACCATCTTAATTCGATATTTTTGCCACTCCACACCCCCAGCAATTCCGCTATCAATCACATCCTTGATAAATGGCGGATATCCCAACAAAACTACTTGCTCGAAATGCTCCCCAAGTTCCTGCACAACTCGGAATATTTCAGTCTTATTATTCCCAGGCGTCACAACTGTAACGGGATAACCCTTACTCGCTAGATAGCGGCAGCAATTTGCCGTGTACATTCCGCCTACCCAAGTTCCCAACGCAAAGCAAATGACAGCTAAAGTTGAGCGAGTGTCGGCGTAAAAACTGTCGTGAAATATTTGTTCAAAACGAGCGGCAATTTGCAACTCGTCGCTGATAAAACGCGGCCAAAATGTCGGGTTTCCTGTCGAACCAGATGAAACAGCAATGAAATCGCAAGTTTCTAATTTCCCCTGGTAGCACAACTGAGGTAGCGGGTAACAGCGTAAATAATTTTCTTTGGTAATTAGCGGCAATTTTTGAAAGTCTTCAAAGGTTTGAATTGAGGCGGGATTGATGTTGAGTGCAGCTAGGAAAGTCTGGTAAGCTGGTACTGTGGCAGCGACTTTTTGGAAAAGCGCGATCGCCCCGGATTCGGCAACTCGATTCTGCTGGTGTTGCAATCGTTCCTCAAGCGGCGCCCTCAAAAACTCTTCAAACCCCCCAATTGCTCGCTGACGCTGTTCTGGCTGCATGATTGGCTCCTTAAAATGGGTATTTTGCACCTCGATCGCTCAAGATTCAATTAGTAGCGCTAACGCCCGGATGGCACATTGGGCTGGACACTAAAAATTTGAACACATTTTGAGGTCGCTCGAAAATATGTCGCAGTGGATAAACTTCCATAGCACGAAACCGCTGTTTTCACAATAACCACAGGGGATAGCCAAGCTGCAGATCGACTAATCAACACTGACACACTATGTCAAGATTAATTCAGCGATCGCCCAAAACTCCTAGTCTCAGTCAAGCGTGAAAATCCGACGCAGCAAGTTCCAATGAACAATCCCATCTACCCCGGCATAACTCTCAACAACCACTACCGCATCGTCCGCGAATTGGGACACGGAGGCTTCGGGCGCACCTACCTCGCTGAAGATGCCCACCGATTTAACGAACCCTGCGTTTTAAAAGAATTTGCGCCCCAAGTACATGGAAGTTACGCTTTACAAAAATCCGAGGAACTGTTCGAGCGGGAAGCGGGAGTGCTCTACAAGCTGCAACACAATCAAATCCCGCGCTTCCGCGAACTCTTCCGCGTCAGTATCAGCGATCGAGGCTACCTATTTCTAGTCCAAGACTACGTGCCCGGCCAAACCTACCGCTTTCTGCTCGACGCCCGCAAGCGTCAGGGTTTGCGGTTTATAGAAGCAGAAATCAATCAATTGCTGCTGCAGATTTTGCCCGTGCTCGAATACATTCACTCTTTGGGAGTGATTCACCGCGACATCTCCCCGGACAACCTGATTCTGCGGAGTTCTGACGGAATGCCCGTGCTCATCGACTTTGGCGGAGTAAAACAAGTCGCCGCCACCGTAGAGTCTCTTTTCGCTGAGGCTAACGGCGCTCCCGCCCCCGCGACTCGCATCGGCAAGCTCGGCTATGCTCCCGTCGAACAGATGCAGATGGGCATCGTCTCTCCCCACAGCGATTTGTACGCTCTGGCGGCCACGGTTTTGGTGTTGCTGACTGGGAAGGAACCGCATCAGTTGCTCGACAGCCAGACGCTGAATTGGAACTGGCGGGCGGAATGTTCTCTGTCTCCGAATTTGTCCCTGGTGCTGGATAAAATGCTCGCTCAACAGCCGAGCCAGCGTTACTCCTCGGCTCGCGAGGTAATGCTTGCTCTTTCCGGCAATCCGCCTTTACAGCCACCTTTGCCGCCAGCCCCGGATTTTGGACCCACGCAGCCACCGGATTTCTCGCCTATACCCCTGCCCGCCCCCGCGCCAAAACTGCCGGGAACTCCGGTGCGAATTGCTGCTATTGGCAATCAGCAAAAAATGCCTGCTTGGAAAATGGTTTTGTTGGTGGTGGCGGTGCTCTCAACTATGGGGGGAGTTGGCTGGTTTGCGGGCAATTCTTTGTTAAATCTGCAATCAAAAGTACAGAAAGTTCCCCAGCCTCCCAACCCGAAGCAGCAGCAAGAAGATGCTTTGCAAGATCGCTTTGTCAAGCTCAAAATTGACGATCGATTCTATAGCGGTTACGTCAACCTCGTGGACGAGACTTTCTATGCCAAATACCCGGAATTGGGGGGACGATTGTTAAAAGAAGGCGATGAAGATCGCCAGTGGCGCGAAAGGTGGCAGAAAATCGGCGACGAGTTGCTCGATAAGCTGGAAAATCTCAGCAGCGACGCTAGAGCGCGGTTGGGCAGTTACGACACCGCCGATATCGATCGCTGGAAAACTGAGGTTAACAAGCTGAATTTGAGCAGTCGGGCTTTGTACGATTTGGCTGATGCTAAGTTCTTTTATTGGTTTCCAGAACAGCCGCGCGATCGCAATATCATTGGTTTGCCGATCGGACAAATTTGGCAAGCAATTACCGCCGACGCCCTCGCATCTTTGCAAGCTGGAGCAACTGTCGAAAGCGTTGAATTTGACCGCCTGTCGAACAGCAAAAGCCTCACAGGCAATCTCAAACCCGGAGAAGGGAAAGCTTACATTGCCAGGTTCGCTCAAAATCAAACTTTGCGGGTGAATTTGCAAGCTCCGCCCAAATCTACTCTGCTGTCAATTTATTCTCCCGGGCGGACAAACAAAGCCCGGGCTTTGCTGCAAGATGCAGAGGGGCTTAGTTGGTCGGGATTGCTCGATGATTCTGGTTATTATGAATTCGTGGTAGTTTCTCAGGCCTCGGAGCCGATCGCTTACCAGTTGAATCTGACGGCGGAATAACTGCTATTGACGCTCCCGATCGACCTAGGCAATAATAAGGTAATACCAATCAGATAAGTTGTCCGGTTCAAACAAAGAATATGCTGAAATTCGCGATCGTAGCTTTAGTGACTTTTGGATTAGTATTGTTGACTGCACTAGGTTTACATCCGGCCAATGCGACAGTCAGCACTCCCGAATTTTATGCTTGGAACTTTGCCTCTGTAGGCAGCAGCGAGCTTGTTTGCAAAAAGACGGTCGTAGTTCCGCAAGACCAGATCGTTCCGTCATCATCAATGCAAGCTGTCAGTATTAGTTCGGCAATTGTAGATGAAAAGTTTTGCGCCAATTCTACTAAGCCTGTGCATTAAGACCGTGCATAATATGATGTCGGGTTATACAACCATAATTAAGGTCTCCGGCAGTCGATTTGAGATTTGAGATTTGAGATTTAGTTCACCGATGATTCTGGAAGCTTGAACCTCAGTCTAAAATTTTTATCTCTCCCCAAAAGTAGTCTGAAAGCAAGTATCTGTTTGTGGGCGGAATCAGGACGCAGCATCCTGATTCATCCATCGATAGAAAACTAAAGCCCTCCGTACAAACACGGGCTAATTACGAGCAATTAACCGGACATCATATAAGTGATTGTCTGAGTGATTGCCACCATCCGCGCAGTGAAAGTGTTGGCGGCAATTTTTTTTATGAGAAAACCCGGGTATTTTGTAATGAAAATTTATCAAACGAGCCTGGCGCAGCAGTTTTCTGCTCTTGAAAAATATAAAATTCTTCCCTATTTTGGCAGTTATTTTATTGTGACTTAAGAAGCGAGGGAAAATATTCAGCCATTTGGCTAATGGTTTATTGGCTAATTGGCCGACTCAGTAATTCCTTAGTTTGAATATGCTAGAGTTAGTCAGGTTCTGATATATAGTGCCATCTATTATCTAAGTATCATGCTCAAAATTTTGGTAATTGAGGACGACGAATTAATCCGGGAAACTCTTGTGCAACTCCTGGAATCTCAAAGCTACCGGGTGATTGTCGCAGAAAACGGTCGCTTTGGGGTGCAGATGGCACTTGCGGAAATACCGGATTTAATTTTGTGCGACGTGCAGATGCCGGAACTCGACGGTTATGACGTGTTGCGGACGCTGCGGCAAAACTCCCTAGCTGGAACAATTCCATTTATTTTTCTCACGGCTCAAAGTGACAAAACCGATTTTCGTCGGGGGATGGAATTGGGGGCCGACGATTACCTGACAAAGCCGTTTACCAAGGCTGAATTGTTGGGGGCCATTGCTTCTCGCGTCTTGAAACACCAAACTATTACTGAACCGCTGACAACCGCGCTTCACCAAGCAGAAGCCAGACTCAAAGATTTAGTTAACGAATCGACCAAGGTTTCCACCCTTTCTCCTGAAAAGTTGGCTCTGGAAGCTCTGCTGCGCCGCGCTTTGGCACAAGGTGAGTTTCAGGTATACTATCAGCCACAAGTGGATATTGCTACCGGACAAGTTGTCGGCGCTGAAGCTTTGGTGCGCTGGCAAAATCCCGATCGAGGTATAATTTCTCCCTGCGAATTTATTCCCTTAGCAGAAGAAACAGGTTTAATTATTCAGATTGGTGAATGGGTACTGCTTTCAGCTTGCGCTCAAGCCGCTAGCTGGCTGGCGGGAGGGTTTTCGCCCTTTAGAATATCAGTAAATTTGTCGGCCCGGCAGTTGTCCGACCCGGCACTCAAGGCGCGAATCGTGCAAATATTGGAAACTACAGGCTTGGAGCCTGCTAATTTAGAATTAGAAATGACTGAAAGCGCTTTGGTAGAAAATGCGACAGTTGCAGGCGCTACTTTAAATGAACTAAAAGCTCTAGGAATCAGGATTGCTATTGACGACTTCGGTACCGGTTACGCTACTTTAGGATATCTCAAGCAATTTGCTTTTGACAGTTTAAAGATCGATCGAATTTTCGTCCGTAATGCCAACGAAGATACTCAAAATGCTGCTATTACTACAGCAGTAATTTTACTGGGTCACAGTTTGAAGATGACAGTAATTGCTGAGGGAGTGGAAACCGAAGCAGAATTAGCTTTTTTGAAACAGCATCAGTGCGATATCATGCAGGGGTATCTGTTCAGCCGCCCCGAACCAGCACCGATACTTGAAAGTATGTTGGTTGCCGACCCGGGTTTGTTCGCGCAGCCGCCAGCAGCAGCACCTGCTCGCGTTGTCCCTTTTGTACCTGTGTCCGAACCAGAAAAATCTAAAAACCTTTCAATGTCTGGTCTAGGAATAGTGTAACTGTAACCAATATTTCTGTTTAATAAAATAAAATTATTTCTTTTACCTTCTCTTTTCAGCAGAAAAGTTGACGACTCCTCCTAAAAAGTTGTAGCTTTTTAGGAAAGGCGAATCAAAGAAGCAAATTTTCCCCCATATTCCTCTACTTCTTCCCCTTTTATGCTATCTGCGCCTGTAATTGGACTATTTGAGGAATTGTGGCGTCTTGAAATTGGGAGCCTTTATCAAGTTGCAGCAGGTAAACTCATTTAAGTTCCTACTTTGGGACCGGCAGTTTCAAGAACTGTCAACTGGAATTGGTGCAAGCCTGTCATGGAAAGAATATTAGTGGTTGACGACGAAGCAGACTGTCAAACAGTCTTAGCAATGTACCTGGAAAGCCAAGGATATCGAGTTGAATGCGCTAATTCAGGGGTTGAGGCGCTCTCGATTTTTGAAAATGCCCCCCCAGATTTGGTAATTTCAGATGTGATGATGCCAGAAATGGACGGGTTTGAGTTTTGTCGCCGTTTGCGAACTACCCGTTTGGGACAGTTAGTTCCCTTTATATTTTTGTCTGGTCAAGGCGAGATTGAGTCAAAAGTTGAAGGTCATTCGATCGGCGGTGACGATTATCTGGTGAAACCTTTTCAGTCTGAAGAAATTTTAGCTAAGGTAAAGGCGCAGTTAGAGCGCTCTCACCGCATTCACGCCGAAATTGTCCGACTGCTGCAAACTTCTAGCGGTAGGGCGGTGGAACCAAAATTTGTGGCAGTATTGCCAGCACCTGCACCTTTGCCTTTAACACCAGCCGAGGAAAGAGTTTTTTGGGAGGTGATCCAGGGTTATACTAACAAACAAATTAGCGATCGGCTGTTTATTAGCCCCCGGACTGTGCAAGCTCATTTAGGCAGCATTTTCAGTAAATTACAGTTAGAAAATCGTGCCCAGCTTGTGAGATTTGCCCTAGAAAGAGGATACAAACCACCTCAAACTTAGCTCGTATCTCAACTTAGGGTGCGCCAGCCAGCCAGCGAGTCAGCCCATTTTAGATTTTAGATTTTAGATTTACTCCACAGATTCATTTGGGAGCTAAAACTTTATTCTAAAATTTTTATCTTTCCACGACTTAAGTCGCGGGCTTGTATCCGTTTTTGGTCGGAATCAAAAACTCCCGTAGCTGCCAAAAAATGGAGGCTGACGCACTCAGCAAGCAGATTATTCCACATTCAAAACACAATAAGGAAAATTAGTGCTCACGCAAACCCCTGGCCCCAAATTCGTACCTCGCAAGTTGGCACGTTCCAAATCAGCCTGTCGCACGTTATTCGCCGCATCAATATTTGTCCCGGTCAATTGAACCCGAGGAAGCCTAGTATTTGACAAAATAGCATTCTGCAAATTAGTATCGCGCACATCCGCGAAAGACATATCCGCTCCGCTTAAATTCGCACGATTCAAATTAACTCTAAACAGCAGCGAACGTCTCAAATCGGCATTCGACAAATTAGCTTGCAGCAGATAAGCTTCGCCCAGATTCGCATTAAAAAGTTTAGCACCGCGCAAATCAGCACTCGTCAGATTCGCTCGCCCCAAAAAAGCATTAGACAAATCCGCATTTCGCAGATTAGCACCATTCAATTCAGCACCGTACATCTCGGCATTAACTAAGTTAGCATTTGCCAAATTAGCATCACTTAAATCCGCTTCTAGCAAATTAGCTTCATAGAGATTTGCTCCGCTTAAATCCGCTCCTCTTAAATTAGCTCTGTACAAGCTAGCCTTGAACAAATCAGCATTTCTCAAGTCACAGCCCTCGCACTCTTTAGTTTCCAGCAATTGCCTAACATGATCTGGATTTTGAGCTTTGACAGGAGCTGCCAGCCAAAACAAAGCTAAACTTGCCGTTACAGTTGCCAAGATTTTAAGTTTCACAAACAAACCTCACTGCTACTTCAAATAAATTATACTAGCAAACTGTAGAATTTAAACCCATATCCTGCTCTCTTTTCTGTTGCTCTGCGTTCTCTGCGCCCTCTGCGGTAAATAAAAAAAGATTCGCAGCCAAGGATTTAGACCTGCTGACAGCAAGGCGGGCAAAGCCCGCCCTACTTAACTTAATTAAGCTTCATCTAAAGCAGCAACACCAGGCAATTCCTTACCTTCGAGCAGTTCCAAACTAGCACCGCCACCAGTGGAAATGTGGCTCATTTGTTCGCCTAAATTCAACTGTTCCACAGCCGCCACCGAGTCACCACCACCGATAATTGTGGTAGTACCAGTTTTAGTAAGTCCAGCCAAAGAATGAGCAATCCCTTCAGTTCCAGCAGCAAACTTCTCCATCTCAAACACGCCCATCGGCCCGTTCCAGATTACTGTTTTGCAATCGGCCAAAGCATCTTGGAAAGTTTTCACTGAATCCGGGCCGATATCCAAACCCATCCAACCGTCGGGGATGCTTTCAACAGGGACTGTTTGAGTGTTAGCATCCGCAGCAAATTTGTCAGCAACTACCACATCAGTAGGTAACAGAAAAGTAACTCCCCGTTCCTTCGCCTTAGCTTCCAAAGACTTAGCCAGTTCCAGCTTGTCATCTTCCACCAAAGACTTGCCAACGCTCAAACCGCGAGCTTTGTAGAACGTGAAAACCATCCCACCGCCCAACAGCAATTTATCGCACTTCTCCAGAAGTTTTTCGATGACTCCAATCTTGCTGGAAACCTTAGAACCGCCGATAATAGCAGCTAAAGGACGCTGAGGATTGTCGATCGCACTGCCGAGATATTGCAGTTCCTTCTCCATCAAAAACCCAGCCACAGAAGGACTCAGATACTTAGTAACGCCCTCAGTAGAAGCGTGAGCCCGGTGAGCCGTACCAAAAGCATCATTGACATACAAATCGGCCACAGAAGCTAACTTCTTAGCAAATTCCGGGTCGTTGGCCTCCTCCTCTGGGTAGAAGCGGACATTTTCCAGCAAAACCACATCGCCATCTTGCATCCCGGCGACTGTAGCAGCGACTTCATCACCGATGCAGTCGTCAGTCTTTTTGACTTCTTTACCCAACAATTCCGACAGCCGTTTCGCAACCGGCGTCAAGCGCAACTTCTCCGTCACACCCTTGGGACGGCCGAAGTGGCTGCACAAAATCACCTTAGCGCCCTTGGACGCTAAATCTTGAATTGTCGGCAGAGCCGCCCGGATGCGAGTATCATCGGTGATATTGCCGTTGTCGAGCGGCACGTTAAAGTCCGCCCGCACCAATACCCGTTTGCCCGATAAGTCCGATGCCGATAAATTTGCTACAGTTTTTTTTGTCACAGGATTAACCTCCTAATATGTGTGTTTTTGTCGAATTCCGTTGAAATGGCGGCACTGGTCACTTGCACTTGGGCCTCGGACGCATTCAACCGCGTCCGTACAAAAAACGGAAGATGAAACAAACGGCACTGATTGGCTCAACGTAAACATTTTATCGGAGTCCGCGTCCCGGAGATGCGCAGTATGTTCAAGACTGTCTTATTTCCTGTAGATCAAAGCCGAGAAGCCCGCGAAGCTGCCGAAAAGGTGGTCAATATCGTGAAAACCTACGCCTCTCGCTTAGTAATTCTCTCGGTAGTCGAGCCCCCAGCCGAGGAGGCCGACGCCCCCGCGCGAGAGGTGATGACTTCCCCCGAAGCAGTCGCCAAACTTCTTTCTGAGGCCCAATCGATGTTTTCCCAGCAGGGAATTGAAGCTGAAATCATCGAACGGGAAGGCAAACCTGCTTTCACGATTTGCGATGTGGCTGACGAAATTGGGGCCGATTTGATTGTGATGGGCTGTCGGGGGATGGGTTTAACCGATGATGGGGCGTCTGACAGCGTTACCAATCGGGTGATCAATCTGTCTCCTTGTGCAGTTTTGATTGTGCCTTAGTCAGTTGGCAGTTGTCAGTTGACAGTTGACAGTTGGTAGTTGGCAGTTGACTGTTGACTGTTGTCATTCAACAACTAACCAATAACAACTGTCAACTAACAACTAACAACTAACCACTAACTAATAACAACTAACAAGTAACAAAAGTCAACAGTCAACAGTCAACAGTCAACAGTCAACTAACTAATGAAAATTCACTGGTATCCCGGTCACATTGCCAAAGCTGAACGGGCATTAAAAGAACAGCTAAAGCGGGTAGATGTGGTGCTCGAAGTCCGAGATGCCCGCATTCCATTGGCTACTTATCACCCCCAAATGCCGAGCTGGGTGGGCGGCAAGCCGCGAGTCTTGGTCATCAACCGCATGGATATGATTACACCTCGATCGCGCGAGGCGTGGGAAACATGGTTTGAGGCCCAGGGGGAAACTGCGTATTTTACTAATGCCGAGCACGGTCAAGGAGTAGATGATGTGGCGGATGCGGTGCAGAATGCTGGGGTGCAGCTAAATAAAAGAAGGTTCGATCGAGGTATGCTGCCCCGTCCAGTCCGTGCAGTGGTGATGGGCTTTCCCAATGTGGGAAAATCTGCTCTAATTAATCGGCTGTTAGGGCGGAGAGTGGTGGACAGTGCCCGCAGAGCTGGAGTAACTAAATCGCTCCGATGGATTCGCATTTCTGACGAAATTGAATTATTAGACGCGCCTGGAGTGATCCCAACCCGAATTAACAATCAAGAAAATGCCATAAAATTAGCTATTTGCGAAGATATTGGCGAAGCAGCTTACGACAATCAGGTAGTAGCAGCAGCGATGGTAGATTTGCTGCAAGGGCTGGAGGCGACTGATGACACGTTGGTATCACTATCTGGTTTCAAATCCAGGTATAAATTAGATCCAGCATCTAGTAATGGTGAAGATTATTTGCACGAGGTCGCAAAAGACAAGTATAAAGGAGATGTCGAACGAACGGCGCGACAGATGTTAAACGATTTTAGAACTGGTGTTTTGGGTCAACTTTCTTTGGAGTTGCCGCCGGCTCGATCAGACTCGTAACCTACAACTAATCAGAAATGGTATTCAATAGAGAGTTGCTGACGCTGAGAATGTGAACTTCGTCTCCTATGTGTAATATTTTTTCGGCGGCTTGAGGTGCGAGTCGCGTGTTAACTATCAGCCGACTAAAGTGATTTAAATGCCCTTTTTTTACCAAGTCAGGCATGATTTCCTTCTGCTTGGCTGTTAGTATATTTTTAAAATTTAGATCGCCTGCTTTCGCCCCATAGTTTCGCGTAGATAGGATACATGGCTGACCGGGATGAATAGCTTCAAATATTACTGTTCCTATTTTAAACCTCACAATTTCATCGGATTGTGAGAAAAGTTGGTCTTCCCAAAAAGCCGGGACATCTCCTATTTCAATATTAGCTCGCAAGCGATGGCGCATCTCGTTAACGCAAACTCTCGGAAACCAAGATGCAACTTCGGCAATTGTTTCGGTACTGATAATGCTTGGCCCTGGTGCAGCGCTATCGTCGGGAAAGCCTGTCAGCAAGTTTTCAATTAACTTGACGGGGAAACCGAAGTAGTTGCTCAACCAATATTCTATTCCCGGGCGTTCTCTATCTACATGAAAAAAAAATTCTTGTTCGGTGTCTTGAATTTTCAGGCCGGCTATTCTCTTTTTGATGTCAAAGGATAAGCGCAGAAAAGAGACTCCGCTGTTGCGCTTAGTGTTAACAAATTCTCCTGCTTCATCGCAGATTGCAAAAGAGCGATCGCCTTCCAGAGCACCGCTGGCAAGAATAGTGGCTTGACTGACAGCTATGCCGTCAAGGGACTTGACCGGATAGATATGAATGCTGGCGACGTAAGACATTTCGATTTATTGACAAATAATTGTCGTCGTTTTAGATACATTCTAGCATCCTCTGCCGGCCAAAGGATGGCCGCAGTTACCTCGATCGGGACTGACGCAAAAACCCGGTTTCTGCACGTAATTTGGTCATATTAGCTCGCTCGCGACAACGAGCGAGCGGTTTTTTTTTGTTAGCGTGTGTCCAGGACTGTTTATGAAATAAAAAGGGGCAACTTTTTGGAAGTTTAAATTTGGCGGGAGCTGCGTGTAAAGAAAAATTAAAGAAGTCTGGCTGAGCTTAAGGTATATATTATGCTAACAAATACAAACAATTGAACCGAGTTGCAAGCAATGACTAAAAGCGAAAGAACAGGTATGATTTCGCGACGGAATTTAATCTTGAGGGCTGGTGCAGGGATGGTGGCGGCAAGCTTTGCACCTGCGCTTTTGCAAATCCAACCCGCAAAGGCAGAGGAAATTTCTGACATTACTCCCGAGGGCGCTCTCCAGAAATTGATCGAGGGGAATCAACGCTACATTGAGCAAAAACGGACATTTCCCGACCAAGCTCGATCGCGAGTTGTAGAAGTAGCACAGGGTCAACATCCGTTTGCAACCATCCTGGCCTGTTCTGATTCGCGCGTTGCTCCCGAAATTATTTTCGACCAAGGATTGGGGGATTTATTTGATATCCGAATAGCTGGCAATTTTCTCGACGATGTGGTTCTCGGGAATATAGAATATGCCACCTTAGAGTTAGGCGTGCCGCTATTAGTAATTCTGGGTCACGAACGCTGCGGTGCTGTCAAAGCAGCTTTAGATGGCAAAGCTGTGCCGGGTCACATTAGCACTTTGGTGGCGGCGATTAAACCGGCAGTTGATTCGACCAAAGGTCAAACAGGCGATGCGTGGGATAACGCAGTCACAGCTAATGTGAAAATGAATGTAAATAAGTTAGAATCCTCGTCGCCTCTTTTAGCGGAAGCAGTCAAAGCTGGCAAGCTTAAAGTTGTTGGGGGCCGCTACGATTTGGATAGCGGCAAAGTAGAGATAATTGCTTGATTTTGCTGGTTGCATCTCATATCTTGGAATATTTTTAATGAACAGGCAAGATGACTGTTCCACAATCCGAGAATTTGATTGTAGGGTGGGCATCCTGCCCGCCCATAAAAGCCATAATTTCAGTTACATTAAACCCATTTCTTGTAGTCCCCGGCGCAGGCGTTCTGCTTCAAATGGGCGGCGCTGTTCGTGAAGGGCGATCGCTCTTTTGAATTCTGCTAAACTCTCTGGCATTTTGCCAATTTTCAGCAGCGCTACTGCCAAGTTTTGATGAGCTTCCGCGTGTTCGGGATCGATTTTAATCGCTTGTCGGTAATAGGCGATCGCATCTGCTATATTTCCGGCTGCCTTCAGCGTCAGTCCTAAATTGTAGTGACCTGCTGCAAAATTTGGGTCAATTTTTAAAGCTGCTTTGTAAGCTTTTTCAGCAGATTTCAAATCTCCTTCATCTTTGAGCAAATTGCCCAAATTATTGTAAGCACCCAACTTGAGGGGCGGGAAAACATCTGTATTAATTGCAGCTTGATAGTGTTCTTTTGCTTTAGCAAACTGCTGCTGCTGGCGATAAGCAATTCCCAAATGATAGTTCAATTCGTAAACAATAGAATCATCTATCGACTCGGCAGTCAAGCCTTTGGTTAATAAATTAATTCCCCGCCCGATTTGCCCGCTTTCTACATACAGCGCGCCTAATTTGCTACAAGCATAAGCATCGTTTGGATAATAAGCGATATAGCGTTCCATTGCTGCTTGAGCTTTTTGGAATTTACTTTTTGCTGCGATCGCATCTTTTTGATAACCAGAGTGCCAAATCGCCACATCGGGGAGAGAAGCTATTTTCCATTGTGGTTCCCTCTGCAAAATCTCAGCCACGCTGTCGTCTACCATGGCGTGGTAAGGGCGAGAAAAGCGGATATCGAGGCGATTGCGAAACAAGCGCGACACTAGGGAATAGGGAGATTGAGAGGCACCGATTTCTTGGCGGATGAGATTGATTAGCAGCAGCCGATCGCTCGCAATTGCCTGCTTTATTTGAGGTACAACCTCCGGTACCAAAACCTCATCGGCATCTAATACCAAAATCCAGTCGCCCTGAGCGTGCTTCAGACACTCATTGCGCGCCGCTGCGAAGTCGTCGCACCATTCAAACTCATAAACCCTCGCCCCGGATTCTCGGGCAATTTCACGGGTGCGATCGCCCGATCCCGTATCCACTACCACCATTTCGTCAACAACACCCTTAACGCTGTCCAAAGTCCGCGACAGTGTTGCCTCTTCATTCTTCACAATCATGCACAGAGTCAGATCCATCGGGCGCAAACTTTCCTCATTTCACAGAAATATTGTAATTTTTTTAACCACGAAAACACAAAAAGTCCCAGAAAAGATTCTCCTATTTCCTTTTGGTTTGAGCATAAGTACCTTTCTTCGCTAGAAAAAGTGGGTTAACTGAGATGTTGCGCCACTCTCAATAAGCTTTTTAGGAACAGGCAAGATGCCTGTTCCACAAAGAGTGAATTTTCTCGCTTCACAGGCATCTTGCCTGTTCTTGAAAATGGTGCAAGATGTGAGGTTAACTCTTTTGAGATATTAAAAAGCCTCAAACTGGGACGATTGATGAGAAATCCTACCACTTTCGGTTCCTCCCTACGGTAGAGGTAAAGGCTCAATAGCGGTTGTTATTCTAAGAACATAAGACAAGGGACGAGAAAAGTTTAAGTATTCAGGAGAAAGAGAAATGGGCAATATTATTGCTTGGATTGTTCTAGGACTCATTGCTGGTGCGATCGCCAAAGCCATTTATCCGGGAACTCAAGGTGGCGGTTTTCTGGCAACAACAGGTTTAGGAATTTTGGGCGCCCTAGTGGGAGGTTATCTAGGTAACATGTTTTTGGGGGGGAGCGGCGGAGCTTCTGTCGGAGCATTGAGTATTCCCAGCATAGCTTTTGCAGTCATAGGTGCGCTCGTTCTACTTTTCATCTGGGGATTGTTAACTCAGCGTGCAGCATAATAAATATTGCCAATTCCCAGTCGATCGACTTTTAGGGTATTCATAAACCCGGTTTCTTCCAGAAACCGGGTTTTTCAGTTGTTGGTAGGATGCGTCAGCCTACTTTTACCAAATCCGGGTTAAAAACCCCGATCGGACTCAGCGCTTGCAACGGTTCAAGAGCAAAACTTTCGTCCGCACAGAGGGGGACTGAAGAATAAAGAGGTAAAAATCCCGGACTTGGTATTAATTAATCAATCCGCAAATTGAAAGGCAAGCGAACGTAAATCCCCTGCGGGTCGTTCATCGACTTGATCACAGCCAATTCATCTTGCATTTTCTTAAATTCTGCCGTTAGCGGGTCGAGTTTGGTGGCTGGTTTCAAAACGTGAACGCCTGAAATTCTTTCCAAAATTCGCTCCTCCAAAGTGCGGCGTTTGGGATATTCTTCTAACTTCCAATCGTCGCCGAGTTTAGCTTGCTTCGCCGCCTCTCTGACAGCATCTTCAAGCCCGCCAATTTCATCGACTAAACCCAACTGTTTCGCAGCCGTACCAGACCACACCCTGCCTTGAGCAATTTCTTGTACCTTGTTTTTCGGCAGTTTGCGGGAGTTGGCGACTTTAGTAATAAATCGATCGTAAATGCGATCGACTATCCTCTGAATATTCGCCAATTCTTGAGGATTTTTGGGACGGGAAACCGTGTTAGTATCCGCAAAGCGGGCGGTTTTCACAACGTCCCAAGTTAGGCCGTTGTTAGCAGCCAACTTTTCGGCGTTAAACAGCATTCCAAAAACGCCGATCGAACCGGTAATCGTATTGGGTTCGGCAAAAATGCGGCTGGAACCCATCGAAATCCAATAACCGCCGGATGCTGCTAAATTGCCCATCGAAACGATAACTGGTTTCTTTTTGCCCGTCAGCATAACTTCGCGTCCAATGACTTCGGCCGCCGTCGCGCTGCCTCCGGGACTGTTAACGCGCAAAACCACTGCTTTTACGTCGTTATCTTCTCGAATTTTCCGCATTTCTTGAGCGATGCGATCGCCTCCTACTTCCGTCGGGCCCCCTTCGCCGTCTACAATCTCTCCCTCGGCGTAAAGTATAGCAATTTGGTTTTTCTTGTTAGCGCGAGTTGAGTTTTTATCCTCAGCAACTCTTGCGTAGTTTTTCAAACTAATTTGCTTGAAAGATTTGTTTTCGCGATCGGTTCCTGTGAGTTTTTTGAGTTCGGTCGATATTTCGTCAAAGTATACAACTTTATCAACTAACTTGTTTTTGAGAGCTTCGTCAGCCATCAAAGTTCCGCCCTTATCTGCAAGCGCTTGCAGTTGCGGAACAGTCACTTTGCGGCTCGGAGCGACCGTTTTCAGGTATTCTCCCCACATATCTCCGAGCAACTTTTGAGTTTGCTGGCGATTTTCGGGACTCATTTTTGTGAGCAAAAACGGCTCAACGGCTGACTTGTATTTGCCGACGCGAGTCACTTGCACTCCCACGCCGTATTTTTCCAAAGCACCCGTGAAAAACATTCCCTGACTGCTAAAACCGTTGATTTCCAAAGCGCCGTAAGGGTTGACGGCAATTGTATTAGCAACGGAACCGAGGTAATAATCTCGCTCATTCCAGTCCATCTGGTAAGCAAAAATGGGTTTTTTGGCATCTCGGAAACGCTGCAAGGCCGATCGAACTTCTTTGAGATTTGCAAACCCGCTGCTGCTCGAATCCGAGCTGCCTTCAAGATAAAGGCCAACGATTTTCGGGTCTTTTTTCGCATATTCGATCGTGTCTAAAACAGTCCGCAGCGTCACTGTATCGCCGGAATCTTCCGAAAGCACTTCTTCAATCGCCGCGCCCGTGCTACGGCTCGGTTTGCTGTCGGTAATATTTAAAGAAAGGTCTAATACCAATACCGACTTATCTTTAACTTGCGGGCCTGAATCTTTAGACGACGATGCCGCCATAGCAATTAGCAGTACGAGTCCTCCCAATCCGATGCTGCCCAGCAGCAGCAGTCCTAGGAAGGTTCCCAGTAAACTTGCACAGGTATATTTTAGGAAATCTTTCATTAGATAATTGGTAATTAGTTATTAGTCATTAGTTATTAGTCATTAGTCATTAGTTAGAGCACATCCGGTGAGAGTGGAATGATACCGAGGTGAGCGTCCCGCTCGCACTGCACTCGGAAAAATATTATTCCCATGCCAGCGGAAACGATATTATTGGTAATTCCTGTAACTAGGATTTAGCAATTTTCCGCTGTCGTTAGTTATTAACTAATGACTTTTGACTGCTGACTAATGACTTTTGACTGCTGACTCACTTTTATCTTAACCTTTCCAAAACCCCAGATTGTTTTAGCTCATCCAAATTACCGCAGCCCGTACAGAACATCACGGTGGCGATTTCTGCAATTAAAGCCTCAGCTAGGAGGGCTGCGGCTGATTCCGATTCCGCTGCAGCTTGCAGGAACGGCCGCGCCAGTCCCGCAATATCCGCGCCAAGGGCGATCGCCTTCGCTGCATCCAGCCCATTCTGCAAGCCTCCAGAGGCAATCAGAGGAACATCCGGCGCTACGGCGCGGGTGCTGACAATGCACTCGGCTGTTGGTATTCCCCAGTCGGCAAAGGTTGCGCCCAACCTGCGCTGCTTGCCATCTTTAGCTCGCTCTCCTTCTATTTTCGCCCAAGAAGTGCCTCCGGCCCCGGCAATGTCGATCGCACCTACCCCTGCAGCGAGCAATTTCTTTGCCATTTTTCCTGAAATACCGTTGCCGACTTCTTTAGCAATAACTGGTACTGGTAATTTATCGCACAATTTGGCAATTTTCTCTAGCAGTCCTTTAAAGTTAGTATCGCCTTCGGTTTGAACGCACTCTTGCAGCGGATTGAGGTGCAAAATTAGGGCATCGGCTTCTAAAATATCAACAATTTTTTGGCACTCTTCCAAACCGTAATTGTAGTTTAATTGAACGGCTCCGATATTGGCAAACAGCAGAATATCTGGAGCGCGGCGGCGGACGGCAAATGTAGGAGCTAGTTGAGGTTTTTCTACGATGATTCGCTGGGAACCGACTCCCATTGCCAGTTTGTATTCTTGAGCGACATCGGCGAGGCGATAATTGATTGTCTGGGCTAATTCTGTGCCGCCGGTCATCGAGGAAATTAGCAGGGGAACTGCTAGTTTTTTGCCGAGAAATGTGGAGGTTAAATCGATTTCAGTGCGATCGAGTTCTGGCAAACAGCAGTGCTCAAAACGGTAGCGTTCGAGGCCGCTGGTAGTTTCGCGAAATTGTACGTCTTCTTCGAGGCAAATCCGCAGGTGGTCTGCTTTGCGGGTTTCGGTTTGCGAGGGGGAGGTTAGCGGCAAGTTCACAGTGGCTATTTGGGGAAAGAGTTGTGATTTGGGAATATAGCAATTTTATTTCATTTTTGAATTTTTTAATGAACCGCAGAGGGCGCTGAGGAGAAGAAAAGAGAGATGTTCGCAAATCCTGTAAGGGTTGCTGTATTATCCAGGAACAGTCAGCGGCATTCCGTTATCGGAAGGTTTTAATTTTAGTAAAAAAGGAACTGCTTTTTGCACCCAGGCTTTGACTGACGTGTAACTTGCTGCATCTTCGCCGAAACAAATGTCCAGCATATCGGTGTGAATTATCCCCGGATTCAAAGGAACTGCTGCCATACCTGCGGGCAATTCTTGAGCAAGCGATCGCGTAAGTCCTTCTATTGCCCACTTAGAAGCGCAATAGGGCGCGAATTCCGGCGAAGTTGACCTTCCCCAACCAGAACTAAAGTTGACAATTATGCCGTTTTTTCGAGCAATCATTGCCGGCACAAAGTGGCGAATTACATTAGCCGTACCTTTAATATTAATATCTATTAGCTGGGAAAATTCTTCGCTGCTGACTAACCAAAGCGGCGCGGGATGGTTGACTAAAGCTGCATTGTTGATGAGCAAATCTGGCGGCTCATTTTTTGCCAGAATATCTGTTGCCCAAGCTTTTACTCGATCGTCTTTGGTGACATCCAAACAAGTAAAATAATGGGGCGCACTATATTTTTGGTTGAGTTTTTCCACGGCTTCGGAAGAACGGGCGCATCCCACAACTGTATGTCCCAATTCAATAAACTTTTCGGTCATGGCAAGACCAAGACCGCGACTAACTCCGGTAATTACAATTAATTTTGTCATAGATTTGCTGAATTTTGACATTAAGTAATACAATACATATTGACTGGTGAATTTACAAATCGATCGCAGGGAGAAAGCATGAAAGTTAAAGCAGCAGTTGCTCGCAGTGCCGGCCAACCTTTGAGCATTGAAACGGTGGATCTGGATGGGCCGAGGGCTGGAGAGGTGCTGGTGGAAATTAAAGCCACGGGTGTTTGTCACACTGATGCTTACACTCTTTCCGGTGCCGATCCTGAAGGTTTGTTTCCGGCTATTTTAGGCCACGAGGGAGCCGGGATTGTCGCAGAAGTTGGGCCGGGAGTCACGAGCGTCAAAGTGGGCGATCGGGTAATTCCTCTCTACATTCCTGAATGTCGCAACTGCGAATATTGTTTGAGCAAAAAAACTAATCTCTGTCAAGCAATTCGCGTGACTCAAGGCCAGGGAGTGATGCCCGACGGCACCAGCAGGTTTTCTCTAGACGGGCAAAAACTTTACCATTACATGGGAACTTCTACCTTTGCTAATTATACAGTATTGCCGGAAATTGCAGTAGCAAAAATTCGCGAAGATGCTCCTTTTGATAAAGTTTGTTTAATCGGCTGCGGCGTAACAACTGGCATCGGCGCGGTCGTCAATACGGCGAAAGTAGAACCTGGTTCTAATGTGGTAGTTTTCGGTTTGGGCGGCGTGGGTTTGAATGTAATTCAAGCGGCTCGCATGGTGGGAGCTAACATGATTGT
Organism: Microcoleus sp. BROC3; assembly: GCF_036702515.1. NCBI lineage: Bacteria > Bacillati > Cyanobacteriota > Cyanophyceae > Oscillatoriales > Microcoleaceae > Microcoleus > Microcoleus sp. BROC3. The sequence continues at coordinate 29,186 of NZ_JAUBTQ010000027.1, read as the reverse complement.
CGGCGTAGACTTGAATCCCGACAAGCGAGAGATGGCGGAAAAATTCGGCATGACTCACTTTGTCAATCCCCGCGAAGTGGAAGGCGATTTAGTGCCTTATTTAGTAGATTTAACCAAAGGCGGAGCTGATTACAGTTTTGAATGTATCGGCAACATTAATGTGATGCGACAAGCTTTGGAATGCTGCCATAAAGGTTGGGGTGTGAGCGTAATTGTCGGGGTAGCGGGAGCCGGTCAAGAAATTAGTACCCGCCCGTTTCAGCTAGTAACTGGCAGAGTTTGGAAAGGCACGGCTTTTGGGGGGGCAAAAGGTAGAACTGATGTTCCTAAGATTGTTGATTGGTACATGGACGGTAAAATTGATATTGATAGTTTGGTATCTCGGGTAATGCCCATAGACAAAATCAATGAAGCTTTTGATTTAATGCACAAAGGCGAAGTAATTCGTACAGTTTTGACATTTTGAGTTTTTGAAGGTGAAGGAAGAAGTTCGGCAACGGATTTTGTAACGGATGTAACGGATAGAACGGAGATCTTGCACCATTCTCAATAAGCTTTTTATGAACAGGCAAGATGCCTGTGAAGCGAGAAAATTCACTCTTTGTGGAACAGGCATCTTGCCTGTTCTTGAGAATGGTGCAAGATGTGAGATAGAACAAAGCTTAATCCCCAATTCCCAATTCCCAATTATGCTCTCTGACTCCCTAAAACTGCACAAAGAACATAAAAGTTTCGGTGGTAAACTCGGCTTTTACAGCCATCAATCATCCGCTTGTAACAGCGAGATGAAATTCGCTGTTTACCAGCCCCCGCAAGCTTTATCTCAACCCGTACCAGTTTTGTATTTTCTATCAGGTTTAACCTGCACGGAAGAAAACTTTATGGCCAAAGCGGGGGCGCAACAATTTGCGGCAAAATACGGGTTAATGCTGGTTGCGCCCGACACTAGCCCGCGCAATACTGGCATTCCTGGCGAAGATGACGATTGGGATTTAGGAAGTGGTGCGGGTTTTTATGTTGATGCGACAGCCGCACCTTGGAATGCTCACTATCGGATGTACAGTTATGCGGTTGATGAATTGCCTAATTTTATCGCCAAAAATTTTCCAGCGATACCGGAAAAACAGGGAATTTTCGGTCATTCGATGGGCGGACACGGGGCGTTAATTTGCGCTTTAAAAAATGGCGCTCGCTATCTTTCAGTTTCCGCTTTTGCGCCTATTTCCGCGCCAATGCGCTGCCCTTGGGGACAAAAAGCTTTTGCAAACTACCTCGGCAGCGACAAAGAGATTTGGAGGGCTTGGGATGCTAGCGAATTGGTGCTTGAGGCGCAATACAACCGTCCGATTCTGATTGACTGCGGCACTGCGGATTCGTTTCTTGCTGATGGGCAGTTGTTGCCGGAAGTGTTCGGGGCAGCTTGTGAAAAAGCGGGACAGCCGCTAACTTTAAGGATGCAGGAAGGTTACGATCACAGCTATTATTCGATCGCGAGTTTTATGGAGGATCACATTCGCCATCACGCGGCTGTTTTGTGCGGGTAGTTCCTAGCAGGAAGCAGGCAAGATGCCTGCTCCACAACAACTGGTTCTTAGGCTCTGCGTGGGAACCGATATCCAGAGGCTCTGCCTCGAATGGCTGCCTTGAAATGTGGAGGCAGAGCCTCCCGATCTGCTTTACCAGGCTCTGCCTGGTAACGAGTGAGAGTGAACTCGCTTCTACGAGCACAGGTATTTTCGGTTAATTAAGATTAATCGGAAATACCCATTCTTTATAATTGCTGTCGCGATTTTCGATAATCTCCGTCAGTTTGTCCAAAATCTTTTCGGTGATGGGTCGGTTTTTGGGCAAGTGATAGTTTTCTACTCGCTTAATTGGCGTAATCTTCGCGGCGGTTCCGCAGAGAAAAATTTCGTCTGCAATCAACAGTTCCGATCTATCAACGGGTCTTTCTATGACTTCAATGCCTAAGTCTCTAGCGATAGTTATAACGCTGTCTCTGGTAATTCCTTCGAGAATATCTTGCTCGAAGCCGGGAGTAACTAATTTACCGTTTCTGGCGACAAATATGTTCATTCCTGAAGCTTCGCTGACTTTTCCCTGAGTATTCATCATAATAGCTTCGTCGAAGCCGGATTCTACTGCTTCGGTTTTGGCTAAAGCTGAGGTGATGTAGGCGCCGCTAATTTTACCTCTTAAGGGCAAACTGCGGTCTTCTTGGCGATACCAAGAGCTAATTCTACAGTTGACTCCTTCTTTGGGCAAATAGTCGGAAAGTTCTAATCCGTAGACAAAAAAGTCTGTTTCTACGTTGTGCAGTCGGGGGGAAATTCCTAAACTGGATGTGTAGATAAAAGGGCGGATATAAAATGATTTTGTTGGCTGGTTTTTCTGGACAAAATCAATGATTATTTGTTGGATTTTGCTGGCTGGTAAATCGCAGTGCAGGAAGCTGGCACTTTGACTTAATCTTTGACAGTGGCGGTCTAATCTAAATAGCAATATTCGATCGGCATTTTGGGGGTCGGGAATTCCCCGCAACCCGCCTAAGACTCCGGTTCCGTAGTGCAGTGCGTGGGTGGCGATGGAAATTTTGGCGTCGGTAAAGGGGAGAAATTGGTTTTGAAAGTAGGCAATTGGTAGAAAACTATCCATGATTCAAGCTGGCGATGAGTTTGGCAGTCCGCTAGGAAAGCTGAATTTGGTTATATTACCATAAGTTATACCATTTGAGATTTGAGATTGAGAAGGGCTGATTTGATAAGGGTTTGAAGCTTGCTCACAGTTGGATTTTTTTGAGACTGGTATTATTCTTTTGTTGTGATATCGATTGATAAAATAATATCAAAAGCCGTCTATTAGGTTGATAATTGTTTGGGGAAAGAGTGCGATCGACTACAAACAAAAATCAACCAAGGGGCAACAATGGCACGTAAATGTTTCATCATTGAAATGGGGATGGGTATAGACCAGCACGGGCAGGAACCGACTGTAGCCTGTGCAAGGGCTGTACGGAATGCGATCGCCCACAATGCTTTGCTGGGCGTCTGGGAAGTGGCCGGTTTGACTGACCCCAATCAGATGATTGTTGAGGTTAAGGTGGCTGTTCCTTACCCTCAACAAGTGCGGGAACAGGAGGTGTTGGCGGTGCTGCCTTTTGGCAGCAAAACTCTGATTGTGGAGCAAGGAGGCATGATTGTGCCAGGAAGGGCGATCGCCTCTCTGAATGATAAAAATGATGAAATGCTAATCGCTGTGGCGGCTGTGAGTGTGTTTGTGGAAACTGAAGACTAATTAATTTTGTATGGTTTGAATAAATCGGCGGTGAAATACGATCGCCCGATCGCACTTGCTTGTTTCCGCGATCGGGCGATCGTACGCCTGTCTGTTAAAAAATGATTGATTTAGGCTAAGTCTCCGATCGGCAAAGGCAGAGTGAGATGGGCTTTTAGGCGATCGCACTCTACTTCCTCTACCTCCTATTTGGGCTTGCTGGTATCTGCCAACATTTGGTTAACCATTTGCAAGTGCGCCTGAAGGTTCGGCAACTTCTGGGTGGCCCAAGCCTTCAAGTCGGGATCTTGTCCCTGTTGAGATTGAGCCTGAAACAATGCAATAGCCTGATTGTGGCTCTCGATCATAGCCTGCTTGTAAGCAGTGTCAAAACTTGTACCGGAGAGTCCCGAAAGTCGATCCATCAAAGCTTTGTTCTGGCTGCTCATCTCGGTTGGCAATTCAACCTGCTTTTGCATTGCTAACTGCATCAGTTCTTGATTTGCCTGAGTGTGTTCCTCTACCATTTCTTGGCCGTATTGTTTCACACCAGCACTAGAACCGCGCTGCACTGCCAATCTGCCGAGCTCCACTTCCAGCATACCAGTTTGACCTGCTTGCATGACAAAGGTTCTGTCTCTGCTGCTGAAAGAATTAGGCGAAGTTTCGCCACCTGCTGGAGAGTTGGGAGAACGCCCGGGATTGTTGTTGCTGGGGGTATTTGGGCTGTTGGGAGAACGACCGGGATTGTTGTTGCTGGGAGTATTTGGAGTGTTGGGAGAACGACCGCCGGGATTGTTGTTGTTGGGATCGCTAACAGGAGAGTCAGGAGGATTAAGATTGTTGGAATCGTTTTGAGCAAGATCGAAAACTCGATCGCCCGACTGGTTGAAGCCGTGAGTCTGGCGGTTTAATTCTGCGAATCCCGGCACAGCTATCAAGGAACTAACGCCGGCAATTCCGGCAACTGTTACCAATTTTTTGAACAAACTTTTGCGATTGAGTGAAGTCATGAATTTCTAAGCCTCTAAGTTGTTTTCAAAAGTCCGCGCGTGCGAAGCTATTCCGTAGGGAATCGCCCGAAACTACCGATGGGAGGGTGTACTGCCTTTCCGGAACAAGTTGATCAAACCAAACGCGCCCAAGATACCCAGCCACCCCAAATTGTTCGGGCTATCGCGCCGAGCACTCAAAACTCCAGAATTAGTATCAGCCGGCGTCGATGTCGTACCGTCTGTCGTACCAGTCGTACCCGTTGTACCAGTTGTGCCAGTGCCAGTCGTACCTGTTGTACCGCTTGTGCCGGTGCCAGTCGTACCTGTTGTACCGCTTGTGCCGGTGCCAGTCGTACCTGTTGTACCGCTTGTGCCCGTGTCACTCGTACCGCTTGTACCGCTTGTGCCAGTGCCAGTCGTACCGGTTGTACCGCTTGTGCCCGTGTCACTCGTACCGCTTGTACCGCTTGTGCCAGTGCCAGTCGTACCGCTTGTACCGCTTGTGCCCGTGTCACTCGTACCGCTTGTACCGCTTGTGCCCGTGTCACTCGTACCTGTTGTACCGCTTGTACCGCTTGTACCAGTGTCACTCGTACCGCTTGTACCCGTTGTACCAGTGTCACTCGTACCTGTTGTACCGCTTGTACCCGTGCCAGTCGTACCGGTCGTATCGGTTGTACCCGTTGTACCCGTTGTATCGGTTGTACCCGTACCCGTTGTATCGGTTGTACCCATACCCGTTGTGCCCGTGCCAGTCGTATCGGTTGTACCGCTTGTGTCGGTGCCAGTCGTACCGGTGCCAGTCGTACCGGTTGTACCGCTTGTGTCGGTGCCAGTCGTACCGGTTGTGCCGCTTGTGCCGGTGCCAGTCGTACCGCTTGTACCCGTGCCCGTACCTGTCGTACCGCTTGTGCCCGTACCGCTTGTGCCTGCACCGCCGCCTGCACCGCCGCCTCCCGACTGGGCTGAAGCAGGCACTGCGAAGGAAACCGTTGCTAAACCTAAAGTACAAGCGCTTGCTAAAACAACTTTCAACAATTTAGAAGATTTCATGGTAATGCTTGCTTTTACGTAGAGTCTTGCGATCGCTTGTGATGCCAAAACCGCAGGGTCAAATTGACAGCGTAACGTGCAAATTTTCTAACCTTCGCTGCGGAATAATGAAGGTAAGGGAGCAAATTTATTCCCGTTCCCTCGATTATTTTTCCCTGATTAATTACACCGCCGCGTTAACAGTTTATAAGCTATTACGTATGCTTCAAGTTCGCCATTCATCTTTAGGAATATTTGACAAAATGGCTTTTTATTTCAGGTGGTGGATGAAATTTGATTCGGCGGCCGACTAGGTAAATCAAAATTTGTGTACGGGGATAGAAAGCGGGTTTCTCTGAAAAATTTTTGGTTGAGTAACGAGACATATACAAATCAACCGGATTTCTGAGACAAGGGCACGGTTCTTCCTATAAATTTTCCCCGGCTGGTGGTGCTTTGAGGTACAAATTCTTGATTTTCTCACCGTCAATTTTGGCTTAAGGCTACGCCAGAGGAGTTAGTTTCAAAATTTTTGAGCGCTATTTTTCCTTAACTTGCTGCTGGCAATTTGGGCACTCGCAGAATACCGCTCAAACTTTCCCAGGAAACTAAATTATCTCAAAACGCACGATCGACCGCTCAGAGTCGGCCGATCGCGTGCAACCGCCTAACAGCAAGGCTTGTGACAGGGTTTTGACTTACCTCCAACCAGAAGACGAAGTGAGGACTATCCGAGTCGGGCCCGCGCGAGATTAAATTAACCAGCGGCGGCCCAGTCGTCAGAATTGCTTGTGAGTGCGATCGGCTAAACCCTGATATAGTAAAACCAAAGATATGCCAGAGAGCGCTTGTTCTCTAACACATTTTCCAAGCGGACATCAACTATGCTGCATCGAATTCTTCCCCGAAGTCGCTATCTAATGTTAATCGCTTTTTCTAAGTTCGCAAGTTAAAAAGCCGAAATCAGATTAATCGCTGTTTGAGCAAGGAAATTACCCAAATCCTGCCCAACCAGCAACGGCAAGCCCCTGGCCTTCTAGGATCAGAATAAATTTAATATTACATCTGTCCTCAGAATGATAAAAATGCGGTCTAAAACTTGCTTTTAGAGAGAGGAAAGTAGTGGCTTCTAGTATATAAGATTAAATTTATGTTTAATAATTAGAGGTCATTATGCCAGAACAACAATTTGATACCTTACCTTCGGAAGCACAAGAACTCCCCCAAGGAGCTCAACAAATTTTTCAGGCTGCTTTTAAGAGCGCTAGCGAAGATGGAATGAGCGCCGATGGTGCTACTAGCGTTGCTTGGAACAGTGTAAAATCTGAATATGTTCAGGGCGAAGGTGGTACTTGGCATCACAAGGGCGACGATACTAACCAAACCCGCAAATCTGTACAGTCGGGTGGCAATTAGTCATCAGTTATCAGTCTTCTCCTGTCCGCTAAAATAACCGTTATCCGGTGTGTAGTGAGGACTTCATTCCTCATTAAATGATGAGTCAAATCCTCACTACCAACTAATGTGAGTGAAGTTATTCTAGCGGTCATGATATCATCAGTTTTTAGCAAGGTACTGATGAAGTGTGATTAATGCTTGAGGTTGATAGCTGTGAGAATCGCGGCGGTACACCAGTTAATGCAGGGTGTTAATCGGCTGGCGCATATCCCATTGCAATTCCGCTAAAACGAGCAAGCTAAATACCATTACGGCTCCCGTAAATAGGAAATACCAACCGCCAGTGTAAGGCAAAATTAAAATCCCCAACACGTGAAATAAACTGGTAGCTAAAATCGCGCGCGATCGCACTGCCCATCCCGTCCAAAAATAGCCGATTCCGCTCATTCCCAACCACAGGGGACAGAGATTGGCCAACACTTTTCCCCAACTCAAAAAAATGGCCAAGTCGGTTAGCAGCAATGCTAATAACATCAGTATTACCCAACCGTAAAGCACCCAAGTCAGGCGTTCTATTTTAACCCAATAGTATGTCCAGCTTACCATAGCTGCTGTACCTACGAGGCTGAGTGTTGACCACAAACCTGCTTGCAGCATCCAACTCATCGAAAAAAATTGTGCCGTGCCGAATATGGGTATTAACAGCAAGCTCCATAGGAGGCAAGCTCGATCGAGACAAGTATAAAATTTTGAATAAAATCGATCTTTGCCAAGGGGAAACTGAACGTGCCAAAGCCCTTCTAAATCCTGAACGGCAATGTTAATCTGTTTGCGGCGCAGAGGCGGAACTGAATAATTAAAAAAAGTCATGTTTGACACTATTAAAATTAATAATTAGTGGCTCCTTTACCTATCTCAACAGTAATCGATATAATTGCTATCTGCCAAACGGATTAATTTTGTTAAAGTGACGATCTATCGGCAGTAATAGTTATTTAATCGCAATATTATGTAAAACCGGAAGAGATAGATTCTAAAAATTTAGAAAATAGCTCTTGCGACAGATTGCTGCACTATTAGTTGTCCGATAAGTTAAAAACAGTCACCTTTGTTACCGACCGAATTTATGCTCACTTCATCCCATCCTCTGAAACAGGTATTCCACTGCCCGGAAGAATCGGATTTTTACGCGCACTGCTTGGAAAGTTTAGTGTTAAATGCCAGCGACAATTCTCGACTTATCGTAGAGTTTGGTTCAGGAGAGGGAAGTCCTGTTATTAAGTCTTTGCTGAGAACTGACTTTGACGGGAAAATACAGGGATTTGAGCTAAATAATGTAGCTTGGAAAATTGCTCAGTCTCAAATTAAGGAATATGAACTGAGCGAACAATACACGGTCAACAATTGCTCTTTTTTTGATTCGCCTTTATACGAGTCGGCGGATTGTGTAATCTCAAATCCCCCTTACTTGCCTGCGGTGGATGATAAAATTTACCAGCCGCTGTTGCACGGCGGGAGTGATGGTTCTACAATTGCTAAAAAACTTTTATCTCTGGGCAGTGACGAAGTTTTGCTGATGGTTTCTAGCTATTCTAATCCGGTGGGTTTGGTCGATTATGCCTTGGATCGAGGCTACTCGGTTGCGAATTTTGAGATTGCACCTTTAAGTTTTGGGTATTATAGTTCGGAACCGAAGGTGAAAAGCGCGATCGCAACTCTCAGAGAACAGGGAATGGCTTTTTATTCGGAAAATATCTATCTGCTGGCTGGAGTTTTGTTTAAGAAACAGGAAAAGTCGCAAAGAGATTTGTCGATCGAGCTAATTCAGTTAATGACAGCATTTTAAAATACATCGCTGGTAGGTGCAAGATGCCTGTTCCACCATTATTGTCAGCAACAGGCAAGATGCCTGTTCCACAAAGAGTGTATTTCTTGTGGAACAGGCATCTTGCCTGTTCCTAAAAGGATTATTGAGAACGGTGCAAGATATAGGGTGCATCAGTCTTTGATGCACCCTAGATAGCCGTTAATTCCTTTCTGCCACTTGGATCGATCGCACTACAGCAGCCGCAGCCCGATCGCCGATCGACTTCTCCTGATCGTAGCCCAACACCAGTTCCCACGCCTCTTGCGGGTATCTGTCAACCAGCGGCATCGCCACTTCATCCAGCATCCAGCGGCCGTGACGTTCATCTTCTTTGATGTGCAGTTCCCAATAACCCATCGCAGCTTGCGAGAGGCCCAAACGCTGGGCGGCGGCTAGATAATTGCGGTAAGCGACGGGCCCCGCCACCTCAAAATATGTGAGTCCGCCGTTGTAGCGCAGAAAATGGCGCTTGCGTTCCGTCAGCAGAAAGTTGTGATTTATGCCTGCGAGCACTTGCCAAGGTACTAAATCGAAGTACGCTTCCGGTTCCGTACTCATCCCGAATTCTGCGAGCATTTGGGCAAAAAAGGTCGAGTGCTTGCGGGGGAGGCGACCGCCGCCGTATTCTTCAATCAGCACTCGGGTAAGGGTGCACTGAATTTCGTTGCCAGCACCGCCGAGGATGCGAGAAAGGCGGCTGGCTTCCACTAAACCGTCGAAGGAGGCGATCGCCAGCAGGTGTTTGTATCCCTCTTCAGTCATCTGTTCCCGCTGGTAGCGATCGATCTCAGTTAGCGGAGGATCGACATCGGCGGCCGCGCGATCGCGCAGGGCTTGCTTGACATCAGGCAATTTTTGCAGCGCTGCAACGTCGATTTGCGCGATTTCCCACTGCTGCCAAGGTTCCTCAATGCGATCGCGCACAGAACGCAAATAGTGCGATCGCTCATTGTTGTAGCGGCGCAAATCGTCGTACCAAAACAAGTTGAGGCGGTTGACGCGGTAAAGTACGCGCTGCAAAAAGCGGTGAGCGGCCTCATCGCCCGGTTCCTGTTGGTAAGCTGCTTGAATTGCGTAGGCGATCGCGCTTTCAAAATCGCTGACAAGTAACGGTTTTGTCGCCACCGTCTTGTCTAAATCCTCGACTTCTAGCAAATTGACAAATTGCCGATCGGCTGCTTCATAATTTGGGATTACGGGTTGCTTTTTGGAAAGACTCGGCGAGTCGGAAGAAGCAAGTATCTCTAGGGTGTTTTGCATGGAATAAAGTTATGCTAACTCTGATTATTGTGCTGCCTGCCCAAACAGCCAACCGTTGCAGATTGCTGAGGATTATGGCTACTTTTCTTGAAGATAGCTAATCTCTCAGCACGATACACCTTTCTATTGATAGAGATTTGACAAAAATCTATTTGGTCACAACTGCCCCGATTCATTCCGAAAGCATGGTGACTGAGGGAGACTTTATCAAGCTGTGCAAAGTAATTGGGGCTAATATCTGGGCATCTTTTGCAGCCGGCACTGCTTGCCGCCACGCTTTGATACCGCCTGAAAGGACAACAACATTAAGGGTAATATCCTTAATATTATTAGTCTCGTTTCCCGCCGATTCTTGGGAATACCAAGCGACTTTTTCCAACTGTTTGTATGCTTTAACCGATCGCCCTCCTCTGGCACAATAAAGTACAATTATCGGCTGAGGTCGATCGGATTTAACCCTTGCTTTGACAATGGATTGCACCTGCTTGACACCGAACCCTAACTCAATATCAGTTAGGGGAACCAGCGGACTTTCACCGATGCGATCTTCCGCGTATTCTTCGGGCGATCGCACATCAATCAAAATCACTGGTTTCAACTCACCCTGCTGCAATTGGGCAACAGTTACTTGTTTCGTATTTAAACTGGCGATAAAAGTTAGGATATCCATGTGATGAAATAGGGCAACTGCACCCACAGAAGCAACACTCGTCAAGCCCAAACCCATAATTACCAGCAAAATCAGAAAATAGCGATTAATACCTGGTTTTGCATTTTTATCTAGCATTTTTCATCATCCTTGAAAATGGAAAGAATATTTGTCCGACATATCCAACAGGTATAGAATCATAAATTCCATATTTATGAGGCATTTTGTTCCCTGGCATATACATAGTGCCAAATAGCAAATCTAACAGTGGCAACTGAACAGCAAAGTTTTTGTTGTTGATTTCGGGAATTTTACTGTGATGCCAGTGATGAAATTGTGGGGTTGCTACGAACCATTTTAGGATGCCAAATTTTAATTTAATATTAGAATGAATTAAGAAAGCGATTGCCGCCGAATAAAGAGCATAAACCACCAAACTCTCCTTGGTAAATCCCAACCAGTAAAGAGGCATAATTTTGCAAATCTGAGTAAAGAGTTGCTCGCAGGGATGCACGCGCACGGCTGCTAACCAATCCATGTGTTCAATGCTGTGATGGACTGCATGAAATTGCCAAAGCCAGGGTATTTCATGCAGTAGTCTGTGAGCGATATAATATGCCATATCGGAAACGATAACGGCTTCTGCCAACTGCAACCAGACAGGTTGAGATGCTACTTGGCTTTGCAATTCCGGGTTGAGTAAATTAGTCATCAGCGACAAAATTACAGTCACAACAATAGCGCCCGATCTGCCAATAAAGTGACCTGTAAAAAAATAAGTGGCATCGGTTGCCCATCCGAGACGGAATATCTTTTGCTTGTGCAAGGAAAAGATTCTTTCGAGGGGAATGAAGATGCAAGCTAAGATGATGAAGCCTTTGACAATTTCAGGTAACATAAGATTCTGATTAATGTCGATGTTTACTTCGCCAATGATTCTGTACCAGTAGCGCAGACAGGATTACCCTTCTGAAGGATAGGAGCAGGCGGTTGGGTATTTCCAGCATAATTTGCTGCACACAGAATGGATACAGTAGTCTTCTCTTTGTTAGCTGCTTGGGAAACAGGTACTAAAAATACAGCCCCGACATAGCTAGTAAGATTATTGCTGCGGGCTACACCATAACTAAACGCAGCATTTTTGGTAGATATGGTTGAATAGTTATAGTTGGTTGTCTGAGTTTTAATGCCGAGGCCCAGAGCATTAACGGAATTGGAAAATGCGCCATCCTCGGCGTATTTTGCTTGTTGGGCGCGGTTCATTGAGTTAACATACTGTTTAGCTTCTGATAGCTTCGCCTTGCCACCACAACCGACAACAGAAGGGAGGGCGATCGCACCAACTATTATGCTGCCCAGAGGAAAGTAAATAAAAGTGATCCTCAGTAAGATTCCTACCCAAGATTTACTTTTTTTGTCAGGGGGAAGGTTTTTTTCTGAAGATGCCGCTTGTTTGTTAAGTGCATCGAGTTGAGGGTTTGTCTTAAGCTGCATGGTTGTTCTCGATACTGCTTGTTTGTTGAGTGCATCGAGTTGAGGATTTTTTTTAAGCTGCATGGTGGTTGTCCAAATGTGTTAGCAGAGTAGTTTTCAAGTGATTGACATACTCCCCAGCGTAAACACATGGGGATTGTAGACTCAAACAGCGAGTGCAGGCGTAGCTTGTCTAATATCGCCTAATCGAACAGTCGATGCCAAGAAAAACAAGCAAGTTCTTTTTAGCGTCGTTTTCATCCAGTCGATTGAGTGCGGTGGGGTTTGCAAACCTTGCGTACTGCGCCTTGCTTCTACTCTATTTCTATTAAATCACGTGGCTATTTGAGAACTTGAGTGAGTTTTCATCGACTTCTCATCGACTTTTCATTACTCCCTTCCCGGCAGAAAACTATCTACTTCTTTTCTCCCCCATTTCCCCCAAGGGGCAGGGCGGTTTCATTTTTCGTAGGGCGGTGCCTCCGTCTCCGTGCCCTATCGCTGCAATGCCAATGGATCGCGTCACTGGGGAGGGGTAGGCACGGGGGCACTACCCCTACAAAATCCTGGTTTTTCTGATAATGAAACTGCCCTGGGGGTGGGGGGGTTCTTCCTTCGTGTCCTTAGCATCTTCGCGGTTCAATAATTCGATATTATTTGCCATTTAGCCGATCGCGAAAATATTCCTCATACAATCGACATCTCGGAATGTAATTATTTCCCTCTAATTTAACCAATCCCATACTATTTAACTTAAACCCCAATTCTGACCTCAATCTAACTGGCTGGGAAACACTCACCACCTCTCTCATCGCCTCCATTAATTCCGAATATTTCTCTAAATTCCATAAATGCCGCCGCAAATGAGCGCTATAAATTCCCGCTTCAGTTGCCGGGAGTTTCACCAATTGATTTAAAGTCACATCTTGACGCGAAATATGATAAATTCCCAGTCGCACTAAATAGGGATGACCTCCCACTAACGCCATCAATTCGGCAACTTCTGTATCACTCCAACTCAGTTGGTGTCGCGCTGCTAAGTCTTGCACTTGCTGGGAATTAAACTCTGGCAAATCAATGGGCAACCCTACATTAAACGGCGATTTATTCACATCCAGCGGGATATAAACTTCCGTCGAATGCACCACAATCAAACGAAATTTTTTCCAAATATCTCGCCGTTTTGCTTCTTCGTGCAAAGCGCGCAATAAGCCAAAAAAATCATCGGCAATTTCCGGTGATTCAAACAGGCGATCGCTCTCATCCAAGCCTAACGTCAGAGGTTTTGAGGATTCTGACAGCAAATACTGTTCAAAATAAGCCTTGCAGCACTGATTGCTGCCAATCAAATCCGCCAATTCCCAACACTTGGGCAACTGCTCCAGCATTCCTAACTCTTGACCGATGCTAGCACAAAACCACTGCAAAAATGTATCTGAATTAGCGAAGATTTTCCTATTGGCTAGCTGAAAACTCAGCGCTACCGTGCGAGAACCTTGCTGTTCTGCATGATGCAAAATCCTCGCCATCAAGGAAGTTTTGCCCATTTGTCTGGGTGCTTTGATGCGGATTAGCGCTCCCGGTTGGGCGATCGTCTCGTAACAGCGGGATTCGATCGGAGGGCGATCGATATAAAAACGAGAAGCTATTTCAACTTGTCCTCCCGGCAATTCTGGCGGCGCTGCTGGCAGGGGTTGAATTTTTGACTGTTTGGTGCTAGTAATTACTTTCCATTCTACAGCCAATTCATGGTCGGCAGTTAACGATGTGCGACCTTCTTTGATAATGGTTAAAATTTGTGATAATAACTTAAATGAGTCGCCAACACCGCGCCACAGCCAGGGCTGAATTCCTGCTAAATAGCTCAGCAAATCAAAAGAAAGCGGTGTATTTAATTCAAGTAAAATCGGTAAAATTGCGGGTTTATGAGCAGTTAAATGGTGCAATTCTTTGGCTAGCTGCACTTGTTCCAATATCATTTCGCTAGCGGCCGATTCTTGGGAAATCAGCAACAGCAAATAATCGCAACGTTTTAAATATGAGGCTGAGTCGCTGCTGTTGTTAATAAAAAAGACTTCGTGCCCTCCCGCACTCAAAGCTTGGTGTAACTGCTGAGAAAGGGTGGTGTTTGAGGTCGATCGGGCGTTGGCGTTAGCGAAGCGATCCGAAGGAAAGCCCTCGAAGACGATCGCCACTTTTGCCCTCACCAGCCCTACCTCCTCTGGCTCTGAATTCGCGTCAAAATCGGCTATATCGCGCCATTCCTGCCCCAATCCGCGACAAATTTCGATGAAATTGGCATAATCCACAGGTTTGCCATTCAGAAAATGGCTGACAGTAGATTGCGCCATCCCTAAATCCTCAGCCAGGATTTTTTGACTGGGAAAGCCATTTCTCAGGAGACAGGATTTAACTGCGCGAATGCACTCTTCGCGCACCCTTAGCGATCGTGGCATTGCTTATCACAATCAAGACACTGAAACCATCATAAATGCCAACCGTCCCTAAAGTCGATGAAAAGTCGATGAAAAGTCGATGAATTTTCAAATAACTCAGTCGCCAACTCAAATAACCACCTGATTAGATTAGAAATAACAAGGTTGAATCCCATCGCAACGAGGTAAAAGCATTGTGCATTCTATCCTAATTTGGTCGCTGGCCTCAGCCACTAATCAACCCGGTTTCGCCTTCACCCCGCCCCTATTCTGGCTGCTGCTGGGAGTTGTGCTTAGTGCGATCGAGCTATTAATCATCAAAACTCAGCCCCAAAAATACAGATTTTACCTGCTAATGATGGGAGCTTCTGCTTTAATTGAATCCTTTATTTTGTGGAGAGGGTCTGTAGCATTTCAGTTTAGTTGGGCGAACATAATGTATGAAGATTTTGACTGGCAAATTTTCTACTGGATGGGGATAGCCCTCGCGCTGAGCATCTGGATTCGACCGATTTTCATTGTTCGCAAAAAGTTTGTCATTCCCGAAGCAACCGAAGCGACAACAATCTCCGAAATTTTCCCCGGAGAAACCGGAATGGTGATTTATGAAGGGGCTTCGTGGAAAGCTCGCAATGAAGATTCCCAAGGGGCGATCGCACCCAGACAAAAAGTGTACGTTTTGCGCCGCGAAGGAAACACGCTGATTGTTGTACCTGACAGATTAATTCACATCAACGGCTAAATCTGAGTTAGCTCTTTTATGACTCGGCGATTGAAATCGCTTCTTGCCAAACAAAGTTCCTCTCTAAGAGACTAAGAAGTCCCTATCAACTGTCAACTATTTACCAGGAGATTCACTATGTATCAGTATTTTTTGATGGTGTTGTTTGCAATTACCGGAGTATCCTTAGCCAGCAGCGTAAAAATCGTCCGTCAAGGAGATGAAGCCTTAGTTGAAATTTTCGGAAAGTACGATCGCAAGAAACTCGAACCTGGTTTGACATTTTTGATTCCCTTCGTCGAAACAGTCGCCTATAAACAAACTCTGCGCGAGCAAATTTTAAACCTAGCACCCCAACAATGCACGACGCGCGATCGCCTTGCCATCACCGTTGAGTTTATTGTTTACTGGCGAATAATTGACTTAGAAAAAGCTTCCTACAAAGTGCAGAATCTCAAGGAAGCGATGTTAAATATGCTGATTCTTTCAATCCGGACTCACATTGCGACATTATCTCTGGAGGAACTTTACACGGCTCGCCATGAAATCAATAATGCTTTAGTAGAGGAGTTGGATACAGCGACAGATCCTTGGGGTGTGAAGTTTACAAGAGTGGAATTGCGCGATTTTGCGATCGGCAGTAAAGTGGTTCAGCCGACATCCATTGAGCGGAAAGAAGTACAAAAGCTGCGAGCTTAGAGATTAGTATTCCCTAGTTTTACTCGTTACCAGGCTCTTCCTGGTAACGCAAATCCAGAGGCTCTGCCTCGCCGACTTTAATTCGCATTGTATATACCATTTAAGGAGACAACACCATGACTAAAAATCAAGAATCAATAGTTCGCAATGCAGCTTCTCGCGGTTGCGGATGCTTATTACTTATAACCGGTATTGGAGTAATGAATGGGATAGCTCTGCCATTTTATCTAAATAATACCAATAGAAGCAAGCAGTCGGAAGCAAAACAGTATGTTAGCTCAATGAACAAAGCTCAGCAAGCATATTTTGCCGAAAAAAGTGTTTTTTCCAGTTCTGTTAATGCTTTGGGACTTGGGATAAAAACGGAGACAACAAATTACAAGTATTCAGTTCGCGCCACAAAGCAAACTGCTTTTAATTATGGAGTCTCCAAGCAACCACAACTTAAGAGTTATGTCGGCGGTGTCTTTCTAGTTTCTGTTAAAGAAGTTGAGCCCAATGCTGCTAAAGATGGAATAACAACAATATCCATATTCTGCCAAGCTGATTCTCCAGGTACAATTAAACCAGCGGAACCCACCTATGAAAATGGTAAAATTGCTTGTGGTCAAGGCACAAGACAAGTGACTAAATAATCTAACTATAGACCACATTCTTCCTCGTTACTAAGCTCCGGCTGGTAACGCATATCCAGAGGCTCTGCCTCGCCAAATTTAGTTCAGGTTGTATATATTTTTAAGGAGACAAAGCCATGACTAAAAATCAAGAATCAAGTATTAGCAATGCAGCTTATGGCGGTTGCGGATGCTTATTGCTTTTAATGGGCATTGGGGTAATTGGCGCGATCGCTCTGCCATCATTTCTGAGTCCTAGCCCGGCATATAAGGATAGGAGATTGGAAGCAGTGCCGTATGTTGGCTCAATGAACCGCGCACAGGAAGTCCTATTTATAGAAAAAAGTGCTTTTGCTACTTCTGTTGATGCTTTAGGACTTGGCATGAAAACAGAGACAAGAAATTTTAAGTATTCAATTCGTGCCACTAAGAAAGCAGCATTTAATTATGCAGTAACAAAGGGAAACAACTTCCAAAGTTATGTCGGTGGTGTTTTTGTGGTTCCTGCTAAAAACTTTCAGCCCAATGCTGCTAAAGAGGAAAGAACTACAACGTCCATATTGTGCGAAGCTGATTTTCCGGGTACAAGTAAACCAGCGGAACCCACCTATGAAAATGGTAAAATTGCTTGTGGTAAAGGCACAACACAACTGTCCAAATAATCTAACTATACGCAATCTAATGACAGTCGATTACAATATCAAATCGGCATTCACTTGAGATTTACCGGACTAAAGTCTTTACTACAAACAGAGAGGATACAAAACTATGAGTCAACAAAGTTCTAAATCAGCTAGGATTGCATCGAATGTTGGTGGATACTTAGTGTTTTTAATGTTAATTGGAGTATTAGCTTCGGTAGCTGTGCCACCCTTTCAGATGAGGGTTAGGATCAACAAGCAATGGGAACCCAGAGATTATATTAGTTTAATCAACAAACGTCAGCAATCCTATTTTGCAGAAAAAAGTGTTTTTAGCACTTCTGTTAAGGCTTTAGGAATTCGCATTATTAAAACCGAGACAGAAAATTACAAATATTCCCTTCTGACTACAAAAAAAGCAACATTTAATTATGGAGTCTCAAAGCAAAAAGACCTTAAAAGCTTTGTGGGTGGTGTCTTTGTAATTCCTGCTACAAAAGTTGAGTCAAATGCTTCTAAAAATATAACAACGACCACATCTATATTGTGCGGAGCTGATTCTCCTGGTACAATTAAACCACCAGAACCCACCAATCAAAATGGTAAGATTGCTTGTGCTACAGGCACCATAGAACTGTATGAAAGTTATCACTAGAGGCTAGATTATGACAGTCGATTACCAATATCAAATCGGCGGCAGTCTCCCGCAAAATGCACCTACTTATGTAGTGCGACAAGCTGACTCTGAACTTTATCAAGCCCTCAAAGCTGGAGAGTTTTGTTACGTGCTCAATTCCCGACAAATGGGCAAATCCAGTTTGCTGGTGCGAACTGTACAAAAACTCTCGGCTGATGGCATTGCCTGTGCTACGATCGACCTTTCGGACATTGGCAACCAGCAAGTCTCTCTAGATAAGTGGTACGGCGGCGTCGCTTACAAACTCTTGTGCAGCTTCAACCTGTTTAACCCAGTCGAGTTTATGACTTGGTGGCGGGAGAGAGAGTTGATGCCGCCGGTGCAGCGCTTAGGAGAGTTAATTGAAGAGTTGCTGCTGGTCAAAATTTCTCAAAACCTGGTCATTTTTATTGATGAAATTGATAGCGTTCTGAGTTTCCAAGAACCGCTAGACGATTTCTTTGCATTAATTAGATGTTGCTACAATAAACGAGCTCACAATTCAGAATACCAGCGCATTACATTTGCTTTGCTGGGAGTAGCTACCCCATCCGATTTAATTAGCGATGCAACTCGCACGCCCTTTAATATCGGTTTAGCTATTGAATTGCACGGTTTTAACTTAGAGGAAGCTCTGCCTTTAGCAAAAGGGTTTGAGGGAAAAGTAGACAATCCTCAAGAGGTTTTAAAAGAGATTTTGGACTGGACTGGAGGGCAACCATTTCTGACTCAAAAGCTTTGCAAGCTGATTCTGCACTATCTAAAAAGCTTAACTTCGGCTTCTCTTATATCAGACTCAACAGATGAAATTAAAACTGAAATTTTTACTACAAACCAATTATTAATTAGCGATATAGTGCAATCTCATATTATTGATAATTGGGAGTCATCTGATGAACCTGTACACATCAAAACAATTCGCGATCGCCTTCTCAGAAGTCAGCACCGCGCCAGTAGGTTATTAGGACTATACCAAAAAATATTGCCACTTTCAGAACCCCCCTTGTTAAGGGGGGCAGGGGGGATCTGCGCCGATGATACTCCCGAACAAACTGAATTGCGGCCCAGCGGAAATCAGCAATTTTCAGAACCCCCCTTGTTAAGTGGGGCTGGAGGAATCTGGGCCGATGATACTCCCGAACAAACTGAATTGCGGCTCAGCGGATTAGTGGTAAAACGAGCCGGAAAATTAACCGTATCCAACCGCATTTACGCAGCTATATTCAACCATAACTGGGTAGAAAAAGCACTCGGCGACTTGCGCCCCTATGCCGAATCCTTAACAGCATGGATAGTATCAAAGTGTCAAGATGAATCTCGATTGTTACGCGGTCAAGCATTGGAAGATGCGCGAAACTGGGCGACAAATAAAAGCTTGAGTACCCAAGATTATCAATTTTTAAATGCTAGTCAAGAAGCGGAATTTGCCAAGTTCCGCTGTCAAGAAAAACAGCATCAAGCTGAAATTCAACAACTGCGTCGCGAAAAAAAGTTACTAGAAGAACTAAGCGAAGCACAAAAGCAGAAAAAAGTGATTGCAGTTAAACTTTGGCGCGAGCAACAACTGAGAGTGCAAACAGTTACAGTAGCAGCAGGAATACTGATATTAATTCTGATAGCAGTCTTTTGGATTAAACCATCAATAGAAGAAAGAAATAACAAAATTCTCACTCTCAGTCTACTATCAGAAACGCTTTTGGCTGCCGATAAAAAAGAGGAAGCTTTGCTAGAAAGCATTAGAGCTGTTACAGAAATGAAAGGATCGCTCGGAGTGAGTTTAGATATTCAGATGCGAGTGGCGATCGCCCTCGAACAGGCAGTTTACAGCTTTCGGGAACGGCAGCACTTGCACGGTCAAACCAGTACCCTTGCTTTCGCGAGTTTCAGTCCCGACAGTCAAACAATTGTGACGGCTACCGATGATAATTTTATCAAATTTTGGCAAATAAATGGAACTTTGCAAGCAACATTAACAGGGCATACGGATAAAATTAGAAGTGCTATCTTCAATCCTAACGGTCAGCTTATTGTCTCAGCCAGCGACGACAAAACTGTAAAAATTTGGCAAAAAAATGGCCAGTTGATTCATAATTTAAAAGGACACAGCGGTCAAGTAACAAGTGTATCTTTGAGTCGAGATGGTAATATTATTGCTTCAGCCAGTGCCGATGGAACTGTGAAACTATGGAAAATCAACGGTGAAGAATTGTCAAGTTTTCAAGTAGAGCGAGGTTGGATAACCAGCAACAGTTTTAGCCCAGATGGTCAGATAATTGCTGTGGCTGGCGCTGATGGCACTGTTAAACTTTGGAGTTTGAGAAAGGTTAGAGAAAAGTTGCAAAAACAGCAGCCAATCGAAGCCAGCACCGATATCAAATTGTTCCGAACTTTACAGATTGAAAGTGATAAAATTATGAGTGTAACTTTCAGTCCCGACGGAGCAATGCTGGCGACTGCAAGTGCTGGGGGAACTGCGAGAATTTGGAGCAAAGACGGCAAACCGCTAAGTATTTTAAAGCATACAAGTGGATTGACAAATATCAGCTTTAGTCCCGACAGTCAAATGTTGCTATCTGCAAGCACAGACAAAATGGTGAGGCTGTGGAACATTGACGGTACGTTGATCCAAACTTTAAAAGGTAACAAAGATGCTGTTTGGAGTGCGAGTTTTAGTCCAGACGGCAAGGCGATCGCTAGTGCTAGTGCTGACGGTACGGTGATGCTGTGGAATCTTAATCTTGACGATTTGCTGGTGCAGGGCTGCAATGTCGCCCGCAATTATTTTCAGACAAATCCGATCGCCAATCCAAACAATCGCCACCTCTGCGATGGGATTGGAACTCAGTCGGAACTCACGCAAAAAAAACAGGGTTAAGAGTCAAAATCTTGAGTTTGGCAGCCAAGTATCTACGCAGAAACTGGCTTTTTGACCGCGAATTTTTTGATGGTACCCGCCACGTGATTTATCCGTGGAATCAATCCAAAATCGAAAATCCTCAAGCCCCGGCATTGATCCGTGGGGTCAATCTAAAATCTAAAATCTAAAATCTAAAATCGATTGACCGCCCCTGCGTCTAGGGCTGATATGGTTACAATTGGTAGCAGCTAATAGGTAATAGGTCAGCCCGATCGGTGTATTCAACTTTAGAGCAAAAGTACCAGCGCCTGCAAAAAGACTTAACGGGCGGAGTCATCGCCCTTGGCGGCATTTTCTGCACGGGTACTCTCTGGTATTGGCAGGTGGAAAAATGGTCTTTGCTCGATGCCGCTTACATGACAGTATTTACCTTAGCAACTGTCGGCTACGGTGAACTTCAGCCCCTCGGCCAACGCGGGCGAATGTTTACCATATGCCTGATTTTGATGGGCGTGATTGTGATTGGTTTCATCGTCAACCGCTTTACAGAAGCGCTGATTGAAGGATATTTTCAAGAAGGAGCAAGAATTAGGCAGCAGCGGCGATTGGTAGATTCTTTGATCGGGCATTACATTCTCTGCGGTTTTGGGCGCACTGGCCGCCAAATTGCCTTGGAATTTCAGGCCGAATATATCTCTTTTGTGGTGATAGATTCGGCGATACAGTCGGTTGAGGCAGCTTTGGCGCTGGGGTACACGGCTGTCCAAGGAGACGCGACTCTGGACGAAATTTTGCTGAGTGTGGGGATCGATCGCGCAATTTGCATAGTAGCAGCTTTGCCTTCGGATGCCGAGAATTTATACACTGTACTGTCGGCCAAAACTCTGAATCCGAAGGTGCGGGCGATCGCCCGCGCCACCACAGAAGAAGCCGTAAAGAAGTTGCAGCGGGGCGGGGCCGATGCCGTCGTATCCCCCTACATTACCGGCGGAAAGCGGATGGCGGCGGCGGCTTTGCGGCCTCAAGTTATGGATTTTTTAGACGGTGTTTTGACCGGCACCGATAGTTCTTTTTACATGGAAGAATTTTTGGTCGATCCCAATACTTGTGTCTACGTCGGGCAAACTTTGAGAAATGCCAAGTTGCGATCGCAATCGGGGGCCTTGGTTTTAGCAGTGCGGCGCGCTGGCGGGACTTTGATTGTGGGGCCAACTGGAGAAACTGCGATCGAAGGAGGAGATATGCTGATTTGTTTGGGAACCGCCGAACAACTGCGAACTCTCAATCAAATCCTCAGTCCCCTGAGTTTTCGTCTCCCCCGACCCCCGAACTAATACGATGTCAGGTTTGTATAGCATTCGCCAAATCGGTTAGGACAAATTCTTGTAGGGAGGGCGCTGCTATCATCTCATCTCATCCGATTAGGAGAAATATTTTCACATCAGCGGCCACCCTACTGCTGTTACTCTATCTTAACTAGCTTAAGGGTTGCTAAATATCCATTTTTAACGGAAAATAAACCAGCATTCTGACTCAGAAATTCGGGCGTCAAACTATAGCAGCGGAAAAGAAACCGTTTTCCCTTCATAAATCTAGAAAAAATGCTATAAAAAGACTTTCTAGCCACAAAAGTGGTAATTCTCTGCATTAACAAACTGAGCATTCAGATTAGCACTAGGGCGAGCGCTTAAGAAAGTTAGCCCATTTCTACCAAGAAATTAGAGATTAAATTTTCACTTTTGTAGTTAGTCGATGTTTGGGGAGTTCAAAAGGCGGTAGGTGCTAACTCTGATGGATATTGCACTGATGTCCTTTTGAATATAAAGTGTAAAAATCTTGGAGTGCTGACATTTGTTCTCTCAATCTAGATATCTCTATATCCAGGGGATAAATTAGTTTCTCAAGGTAGCGAACGTCACTCAACCACAGTCGTAAATCTGGTTTAACAGTTGCATAGAGCGTTTCGGGGCAGGATAGTAATATTACTGTTATTGTCGCTGCTACGAATGGCTGTTGCGATCGCCACTTCCCGACAACAGACATTGCATCCCAGTCATCGCTTGACAAGTATTGGTGAACAATATTAAACAGTGAATTTAACTCAATAGCTGCTCGTAATTTCTCAAGTGTCTCTGGCGTCTCTGAGGAGGTATGCAGCATAGTTGTGAACTCCACAGGCCAATGGTGCAGGATGGTACTGACAAATGAAGCAATTGAATCAGGTTGCTCTTTTCTCAGAATGTCTGGCAGTATTTCTGCAAAGTAAGGGGCAACACTACGCCACTGATGTAAATCAAAAACAATATGAAAAAAGGTTTCTTGCAACCCTTCACTTTTCTGCAATAAAATATAACCTCGACCTTGATTAGTGACCGGATCGATAGGCTCAAATGCTTTCCATAACAAAGGCAGAGAAACCCAGTGAGGTGGATATTTGAAACGGGCAACATCCAGCAGAAGCACTAAATCCCGCTGTCGATGATAGCCACCAATTGGTGAGAAGTGGCCATCACCAGTTTGTCCTAATACCTTTCGGCTGTAGGAAACAACTAGATGAATATCACCTGGCGCAGTAGTCACCTGCTGAACTGCTTGCCGAAAGTTTTCCAAACTGCTTTGGTTGTAACGGTTAGGTTTTACAACAGCACCGTTGCAACGTGCGATACAGGCAAACTCATCAAAGGTGATACCGTTTTCTTTAATGACTGAAAGAGGTAAGCAACAGTCTAAAAACTCCTCTCCATACCATCTCCACACCCCTTTCCAAATGCGACCCGGATCGATGGATAAAGCATTAAGAACAACAACTAAACTACCCAATCCACAAAAAGCGGGTTCTGCTTGAGTATGAAACTGTTCAGCTAGAGCAAAATACCCTTCCATACCTCCGAATGCCAACGCTTCTCGAAAAATTTGCCTTCCTTCTACTGAGGAAAAGGCAATAGCAGAATCGGGGAGTGAACGACGATAAAACCCTTGAGCGGACATTGAGTGTTTTAACCCTCATTGCTAACGGCTAATAGATATTATGCAACATCGCTACACTGATACTGATGAATGCACATCTCTACTACCTTTTTTGCATTTTACCAATACAGCGCTGTGAACGTTTGACTTTCTGGGTGAAAACTTTAACAAACGCGACCATTTTTCTGAGATAGAGTAACCGCCAAGGCGGTGGCTATAGTCACGAATGCAAATCCTCTCTCTATCAATGCTTTCCAGAAACAAATAAATATTTTTACAAGGTGGGAACACAACCTTGTAAAATACTTACTCTTTATTAAAAAAAAACACCATATCCACCACCAAAGATTGAGGGCAAATAAAAATGCTCTCGGTAAAGATTGAGAGCATTTTTGAGCCGTTAAACTGCGTTTTTGAACGCAGATTGAGGCCAGGGCTTGGACAAAATCGCTGAAACCTAAAGCCGATGGTGGGATTTGAACCCACGACCGTTCGATTACGAATCGAATACTCTACCCCTGAGCTACATCGGCACAGACAATTTTGAATTATAGCACAACCTAAGCGAAAAAAGCAACGAGTTGTAGAATTTAATTCAAAACTCCACAACTCCTAACTCAAAACTTGTTAAACGACCAATTCCCCGTCGGTTGAGCCGCCTCTGGCCCCGGAATAAACTAAACCCCGCTGCATATCCAGCGTCAGCATAGTTCCGTCCCGAATTACCCGCGTGGCATTCTGCACGCCCACCATCACCGGCACGCCCAACCGCAAACCGATAATCGCGGCGTGAGAAGTCAAACTATCCTCCTCCGTCACCACACCGGCCGCTTTGCGAATCATATCCACAAAAGCGACGCTGGTGTGCTCTACTACCAAAATTTCTCCAGCGTGGAAATTGCCTACATCCGCAGCAGTACGAGCAACCCTGGCCATGCCGCTCACCGATCCCAAACCGACACCGGTGCCTTTGCCTAAAACCGCTGTCACTACCTCAACTTTAATCAAATCTGTCGATCCGGCAACCCCTTGCAGAGTACCGGCGGTCATCACCACTAAATCTCCGTCGCACAGTAACTCTTTTTCCTGGGCGACAGTCATCGCAGATTGAAAAGTCTGGCCGGTGGAGGGTAAATCAAGCACCAGCAAGGGTTTGACTCCCCATACCAGTTGCAGTTGTCGGGCTACGTCTACGTGAGGAGTAACTGCCAAAATCGGAGTTTTCGGTCGGAATTTCGAGACATTGCGGGCTGTAGCGCCGGTTTTGGTCAGCGTCATGATGGCGGCCGCGTTCAACTGTTCGGAGATTTGGCTGACTGCTTGACTGATGCCGTTGGGGATCGATCGACCGATATCTTCTACATTCCTAATATTCCGCTTAATTCCTTCCCTCTCCATCCGCACCGCAATTCTCGCCATCGTCGCCACCGCTTCGACAGGAAACTTGCCTACAGCGGTTTCATTCGAGAGCATCACCGCATCAGTTCCGTCGAGAATCGCGTTCGCCACGTCGGAAATTTCAGCGCGGGTGGGACGAGGATTACCTACCATGCTGTCGAGCATCTGGGTAGCAGTAATTACGGGAATGCCCATGCGGTTGGAGGTAGCAATCAGCCTCTTTTGCAAAATCGGCACGTCTTCGGCGGGCAGTTCCACTCCCAAATCGCCGCGGGCGACCATCACGCCGTTGCAAAGGGTGAGAATTTCCTCCATTTGTTCTATCGCCTCGTGCTTTTCGATCTTGGCAATCACCGGTACTTGCTTGCCCGCACTAGCTATCAGTTCTTTAATTTCGAGCATATCCTGGGGATTGCGCACGAAGCTCAGGGCCACCCAATCGACACCTTGGTCGAGACCGAACATTAAATCTTTGCGGTCTTTGTCAGTTAGCGCCTTAATTGACAGGTAAACTCCCGGAAAATTCACGCCTTTGTTGTTAGAAAGCGGCCCGCCGACTACGACGCGGCAGTACAGTTCCCGCGCCCCGCGGTCTACTTTTTCGACGCGCATTTCCACTTTCCCGTCGTCGAGCAGAATCACCGATCCCTCTGGAACTTCGTCTGCTAGGGGTTCGTAGGTGACGGAGGAAATTAGCTCGGTGCCTGGAACCGGGCGGCTGGTGAGAATGAAAGGGTCGCCGTTTTTGACAACAATAGACCCGGTTTCAAAGCGGCCCAAACGAATTTTCGGGCCTTGAAGGTCTTGGAGGATGGCCACCGGCTGGTTGAGTTCAAAGGATGTTTGCCGGATTAACCGAATGCTGCGTTGGTGGTCTTCTTCTGTTCCGTGAGAAAAGTTGAGTCGCAAAGTTGTGGCACCAGCTTCTATGAGGTTGCGCAGCACTTGTGGGTCCGAAGTGGCAGGGCCAATGGTGGCGACGATTTTAGTCCGGCGTAGGGCTTTTGGCAGTTGCATGAATTGAGATGGGGTGGCTGGAGGATTTATTGTTTAATTTTCGGCTAACGTTTCATCTTTCACTACAAGCAATGACGCACGTCTTAATTCTTAAAATTTTCTCGATCGTCAAAACAGCGGGCATTGACCATTCTCTAGAATATCTGACTTTATTACCGATCGATAATCTTTTCTTTTGGAGCGCCTTTTCTTAAAAATAACTTTCGCCCCAAGGCTTGACAAATATACAGATATACCCATTTTATTGCGGGTTTCCCAAGAGCGTTGTGCGAATCTAACATCGGTATGCTTGCAAAACAACAATAGTTTGATTGTTGTGCAGACGACGGGCGATCGAGATTATATACAGTGATTTCATAAAACTTTACTATTTAGAGGCTTGTATCTTATACTACGCAAGTGTGAAATATTAAGGAGTGCTAACAAAGATGTCGGAGGCAGGACGGCCGCTGACCGTGCCTAAAGAGTTTCTGAGTCCTCCCGGTGACTTCAATCCGACACTACTGCTGTTTTTGAGTGCAGTGGTGATTATCGTGATTTCTTACTGGGGTTTCTGGTTTTGGGAATGGCCCCAATGGTGCTGTTTTTCATTGAACGTGTTGGCTTTGCATATGGCAGGGACGGTGATTCACGATGCGTCTCACAATGCAGCGCACCGCGATCGCACAATTAACGCTATTTTGGGACACGGTAGCGCGCTGATGTTGGGTTTTGCATTTCCTGTGTTTACGCGGGTACATATCCAGCATCACGCCCACGTTAACGATCCCGATAACGATCCAGACCATTATGTTTCGACAGGCGGGCCTCTGTGGTTGATTGCTGCGAGGTTTTTTTACCACGAGATTTTCTTTTTTAAGCGCAAACTGTGGCGGAAAAATGAACTTTGGGAATGGTTTTTCAGCCGTTTGTTTGTTGTAGCAGTGGTGTATATCTCCATTCAATACGACCAACTAGGTTATGTGCTGAACTTTTGGTTTTCTCCGGCTTTGGTGGTGGGACTGGCGTTGGGATTATTTTTTGATTATTTGCCGCACCGTCCATTTCACGAGCGCGATCGCTGGAAAAATGCCAGAGTATATCCTAGCCCTATTCTAAATATCTTGATTTTGGGGCAGAATTATCATCTGATTCATCACTTGTGGCCTTCGATTCCTTGGTACAATTACAAGCCTGCTTATGAGGCTGTTAAGCCGCTGTTGGATGAGAAAGGTTCCCCTCAAAGTTTAGGAATATTGGAAGGGAAAAAGGACTTTTGGAGTTTTATATATGACATCTTTTTAGGGATTAGGCTGCATCACAGGAAGGCCCTTGATTGACAAAAAACCCGGTTTCTTTGAGAAGCCGGGTTTTTTTTATAATAAAAGCTTTTAACCATATATCCGCAGGGCAGGTTTTGTAATGTGTCAAATCCCGTAAAAAATAAACCCACCTGTAATGGTGAGTTAACTTTTAAATCAAGCCCAAAGTGAATCTATTATTTTTCCCCAGACACCGCCACCGCTAAATTCCTATCGGGGCGCAAATTTTGAGCTCCCCGCAAATAAGGATGATAAATTTCAGTATGTGCCGGCCAATTGACGTGAATTAAAAACCGGATGCAGCGTTCCAAAGCACCCTCAACGTGCATTTGCTGTACGTCCAACAAAGGAACATTACACCAGTGAGGACGTTCGCGGGCGATCGCGGCCGGAAACACAGCATCTAAATCGCGAGTAGCAGAAAACGTAGCACTAATAATTAAATCTGGATTTATATCATTTTTTGCTTCTAATTCATCTAATAATTCTTTCACCGCTTCTCGAATTGCTGCCACCGAATTCTCGCTAGCAGTAGTTGCCCCACGAATCCCCCGCACTTGCCACTCCACGCAAATTTCCTCCATATTTTTGTTATTAGTCATTAGTCATTAGTCATTAGTTATTAGTCATTAGTCCTACTAAATTAGGCTTAAATACCCACTTTATTTCTTAGCCCCCGCTTGAGCAGACTTCGTTTGTGTAGTTTGACCTCCAACTCTTAGGCGAAGCCAGCGCGAAGCGCTTATGACGGGCGAAGCGCCACATTGGAGTTTGAGGTCAACAGATTTTCAATCGTCCAATCATCCAGGGGGTAACTAATGACTACTGACTCCCGACCAATGACTAATTTATTTAATCACGGGCGATACATCCACAGCGGCAAACCGCTAGTAGAAAGCTCGAATTCCAGCAAATTATTGTAAGCCCAAAGCCCGGATATATCCAGACTACTCCCCAAAACGCGATTTAGGAAAGGTTTTTGTTTTTCTAGCGTGCAAGACTCGGTTTTTTCCGGGTCGAGGCCTGCGAGTTCGGCGGCAAGGCGGCGAGCGTCCTCTTCTGTTCCCAGTCGATCGACCAAACCCAATTCTAAGGCTTGCTGACCGGTAAAAACCCGACCGTCGGCAAAACTTTTCACTTTCTCAACAGCCAATTTCCGGGCTTCCGCAACGGTTTCCACGAATTGCTGGTAGCTGGTGTCGATCAAGTCTTGCAGAATTTGCTGTTCAGGATCTGTCAATTCTCGATCGAATGCCAAGATATCTTTATACGGCCCCGATTTAATCACCTGAAAAGAAACGCCTACTTTTTCTAACAGCCGTTCTAGATTGTTGCCCCGGATAATCACGCCAATGCTGCCAGTAATTGTACCGGGATTAGCAACGATATGCTCGGCTCCCATGCCGATGTAAACTCCGCCAGAAGCTGAAATATTGCCAAAACTGGCAACAATTTTGACTTTTTCGCGCAGACGCTTGAGCGCGCTGTAAATTTCCTGGGAATCGCCGACAGTGCCGCCGGGGCTGTCTATCCGCAGCAGCAAGGCGGGAAATTTGCGTTCTTCAACGGTTTTGAGAGCTTCTAGGACTCGTTTGCGGGTTTCTCCGGCTATGGCTCCGGTGATTTCGATACGGGCGATTTGTTTGCGGTAGCGGGGCTTGAATGGCCAAATCATGGGCAGTGTACAGGCAATGTTACGGATTTTTGTAGCTAACTTCTTATAGTGTGCCTTATTCATCGGGGTAGATGTTGTGCTTGTGTTCGCAACAGGCAAGATGCCTGTTGCACAAGAAAATTCTCGATTGTGGAACAGGCAAGATGCCTGTTCCTCATGGCCGCAACAGGCAAGATGCCTGTTGCACAAGAAAATTCTCGATTGTGGAACAGGCAAGATGCCTGTTCCTCATGGCCGC